>CALKYK010000228.1 GCA_938003715.1 uncultured Gammaproteobacteria bacterium | reverse complement strand
ATTGGTTACCTTCTCGGCGCTCTCGAACCTGATGAACAGGCCGCGGTCGAGCAGCACCATGTCGGCCAGCATGCCGGGCTTCAGCATGCCTTTCGCATCTTCCTCGAACGATGCGTACGCGGCCGTGGTTGTGTACGCGTGCAGCGCGTCCCCGACCGAGATCTTCTGCTCTGGCACCCAGCCGTCCGGGTTCGCGCCGTCGAGCGTGCGCCGTGTGACGGCGGCGTAGATGCCCTCGACCGGCGTTGCCGGCGCCACCGACCAGTCGCTGCCGAACGCAACCCGCGCGCCGCTATCGAGCAGCGAGCGGAACGCATAGGTCGTCTTGATTCTTTCGGGCCCGATGACCCGTTCCGCCCAGCGACCGTCGTCGATCGCGTGATACGGCTGCATGCTGGCGATCACTTCTTGCGCAGCAAAGCGCGGCAGGTCGTCGGGATGAATGTGCTGCGCGTGCTCGATGCGAAAGCGCCGGTCGCGCGCAGCGTTTGCCTCGGCGACGTCGAGATAGATGTCGAGCAGGTCGCGGATTGCGCTGTCGCCGATCGCGTGCACGTTGACGTGCAGCCCGGCTGCATCAGCGCCCTCGACCCACGCCCGCATGTCCTCGAGCTCGTTGATCAGGAAGCCGCGATCTTCGGGTGCATCCGTATAGGGTTCGAGGAACGCGGCCGTGTGCGAACCGAGCGAGCCGTCCATGAAGCCTTTGAGCCCGCCGATGCGCAGCCAGTCGTCGCCGCGGCCGTGTTCTGCAACCTCGTCCCGCAGCCGCTGCCAGTCGCTGAGCGGCGTCACCGAATAGATGCGGGTGATCAGCTCGCCGTTCGCGTGCAGGCGACGGTACGTAGCCAGGCTGTCGAAGCCCGCCATGTCGTGGACCGTTGTGACGCCGTTCGACGCGACGTAGGCCATCGCCGCCCGCGCTTCGCGTTCCAGGCGTTCCGCGCTGGGTTTCGGAATAACGCGTTCGACGAGCGCCATCGCATTGTCCTTCAGCACGCCCGTCGGACGGCCGTTGTCATCGCGTTCGATCGTGCCGCCGTCGACGTCCGGCGTATCCGCGTTGACGTTTGCGAGTGCAAGCGCCAGCGAGTTCGCGAGGCCCATGTGGCCGTCCAGGCGCGTGACCCAGACCGGGTTGCCGGGCGTCATGATGTCGATCCAATCGCGCGTCGGCAGCTCGCCGCCCCAGTTCTCGTGATCCCACGTGCCGTGCAGGATCCATTCGCCGGGTTCGATCGTCGTGGCGAATTCGCCGATGCGGCGCGCAAACTGTTCCGGCGTGGCCGCGTCACGGAGCTGCACCGATGCGAGGCCCGCACCGCTGGAAATGAAATGCACGTGCGTATCGATGAAACCCGGCACCAGCATGCCGCCGTTGGCAGCGATGATGTGCGTCTCCGGTCCGATGTATGCCGCCATTTCCTCATCGGTTCCGACCGCAGCGATGCGGTCGTCCTGCACGGCAATTGCTTCGGCGCGGGGATTGTCCGCATCGCCGGTCCAGACTTTCGCATCGGTGATGACCAGCGTGGCGACACCGGACGGGTCGCTGCCGCATGCGGCGATGAAACAAGCGAGAAGGGTTGCGAGGAAAAACCGGTGCGCGCTTCGATTTGGCGGATTCATGCACGTAGTATACGCGCATGAAAGTCGACCGCTTCCTGCGCCTGGCGTTGGGCCTTCTCATCATCGCGGTATTCATCATCGCGATCGGCACGCTGCTCTTCGTCACCGAATCCGCGCTGAGCGTCTGGGACCGACTCGTACAGGGTCCGCGCGTCATTCTCTGGGGTTACTTTGCGGTCATGATCGCGCTCAGCGCGACCGCGGTCTGGCTCGTCCTGCGCCTTGTCGTTCGCCGCAAGCAAAAACCGAAGCGGGACAGCGGGCCGCCAATGAACCGCGCCGAGATCGAGTCGCGGCTTGCCGAGGCGGAACGGACCGGTGTCGACGTCAGCCAGGCTCAGGCGGAATTGCGGGCGCTGGCGGAACGCCAGGCGAGCGGGTCCGTTCACCTGTGCTTTTTCGGCGAGATCTCGACCGGCAAGAGTTCGCTGATTCGCGCGCTGGCCCCGGACGCCGAGGTCGACGTGAGCCCGGTCGGCGGCTCGACGCTCGGTATCCGTCACTATCGCTGGACCGCGGAGAACGGTAGCGAAATCCTTCTGACGGATGTACCGGGCACCGGCGGCCTCGAGGAAGGGCTCGACGAAATCGCGCGCGAGGAGGCGCAGCGTGCCCACCTCGTGCTGTTCGTCTGCGACGGCGACCTCACCCGGCCCGAAGCCGACGCGGTGCGCTGGCTGATTGGCCTCGACAAGCCGCTGGTACTGGTACTGAACAAGTCAGATCGCTACGACCGCGACGAGCAGTCCCTGCTGCTCGAACGCCTGCTCGACCGGCTCGGCGATCTCGGTTCCGGCCTGACGCGCGAGCAGGTGGTCGCCGTATCCGCAGGCGGCGAAACGGAAGTCGTCGAGCGTGGGCCGGACGGCAGCGAACGAACGACCTCGCGACGCCGGCCGGCGGACATCGGCGTACTGGTGGTCGCGATCAATCGCCTGCTCGGCGGTGCCGATGCCGCGCTCGACCTGCGACGCGACCGCGCCGTGTTCCGGCTGGCCGCGGAAAAACTCGCCGAGGCCGAACGCGAGTACCGGGTGCAGCGCGCCGAGCAGATCATTCGTTCCTCGACGCGCAAGGCGGTCGTCGGCGCTCTCGCGGCGGTGAGCCCGGGCACGGACATCGTGATCCAGGGCTACATCGGCACGTCGATGACCCGTGAACTGTGCCGCCTGTACGGCACGCAGCCGCGCGATCTCGACATCGAGCAATTCCTGGACCTGAGCCAGAGCCGCGCAGGGCGCGCCGTGCCGCTGACGCTCGCGGTGGCGGGCAATGGGCTCAAGGCGTTTCCCGGCGCGGGCACTGTCGCCGGCGGGCTCGTGCATGCGGTAGCCTATGGGCTGATCTTCGACGCGCTCGGGCGCAGCCTGGTCATGACCCTCGAGAAGCACGGCGAACTCGAGCCGGGCAAGGCCGCCAGGGAATTCGAGGAAGGCCTGAGTGAAAATATTGAAGCGGGTGTTCGACAGGTTGCCCGGATGGCCCTGGACTGGGAAAAAGACAAGCGCTGAAGAGCCGCCCGACGGCGGCGAAGCGCACCTGTCGCTCGCGCGTGAAAGCCTGCGCGAACTCATCGAGGATTCGAGACTGCCCGACGGCGTGCGCGAAGCGCTCGCGCAGGACTACGAGTCCGTGCGCGCAATGCTCGACAAGCTGCAGCACGGACACCTTCACATCGCGGTGATCGGCCGCGTCAGCACCGGCAAATCCTCGCTGCTGAACGCGCTGCTCGGTTCGCAGTCGTTCACGGTCAGTCCGCTGCACGGAGAAACGAAAGTCACGTCCATGCAGCAGTGGACGCAGCGGGAAGCCGATGGCGTATTCCTGATCGACACGCCGGGGCTCGACGAGGCGGGCGGCGAAGATCGCGAGGCGATGGCGCGCGAGGTGGCGAACCGCTCCGACCTCGTTATCTTCGTGCTCGAAGGCGACATCACCGACACCGAGCGCGACGCGCTGAAGACGCTGCTTGCAGAAGGGCGCCCGGTCGTCGTCGCGCTGAACAAATCCGATCTGTACACGCGCAGCGAACGCGACGCGTTACTGGAAGCGGTACGTAATAAAGTGACCGGGATGGTCGATCCGGACGACGTCATCGCGGTCGCGGCGCAGCCGCGCCCGCAGACGGTGATCGAGCGCGACGACCGCGGCGCCGAGGTCGAGACGGAGCGGCCGCGCGGGCCCGACGTCGAAGCACTGCGCCTGCGGCTGTGGGACATCCTCGAAAGAGAAGGCAAGACGCTGGTCGCACTGAACGCGAGCCTGTTTGCCGCGGACCTGTCGGACCAGGTCGGCGCCCGCATCCTGGCCGCGCGCCGCGAGATCGGCGACAGGATGATCCGCACCTATTGCATCGCAAAAGGTGTTGCGGTCGCGTTCAATCCGGTGCCGGTCGCGGACCTGTTTGCTGCGGCATTCATCGACGTCGGCATGGTCGTGCACCTGTCCAACGTCTACGGCCTGCCGGTGAGCCGCCGCGAAGCCGGTTCGCTGGTCAGCGTCATCGTTGCCGAGGCGGCGGCGCTGATGGGCACCGTCTGGGCGCTGCACTTCGTCTCGAGTGCGCTGAAGGTGGGCACCGGTGGCCTGTCGACGATCGTGACGGCCGGCGCGCAGGGGGCCATTGCCTACTACAGTACCTACGTCGTCGGCCGGATCGCGGGCGAGTACCTGTCGCGCGGCAAGTCCTGGGGCGACGGCGGGCCGAAGCAGGTCGTCGCCGAAATACTCGACAGCCGCGACCGCGACAGCGTGTTGCGCGAGGCGCGGCGAGAGATCCG
>CALKYK010000227.1 GCA_938003715.1 uncultured Gammaproteobacteria bacterium | reverse complement strand
GCTACATCCAGCCGGCCGACCTGACCCAGGCGCTGGCGAAAGGCGCGCGTGCCCGCGGTGCGACGATCTACCGGAATACGGCGGTCCTCGGCATCGAACGCGGCGCCTCCGGGCAGTGGATAGTGCACACGACGAGCGGCGACATCGAAACCGATCACGTCATCAGCGCCAGCGGCAACTACGCGCGGCAGACGGGCGCAATGGTCGGCCTCGACGTGCCGGTCATGCCGGTCGAACACCAGTACATCGTCACCGAGCCGCACCCGTCGCTGGTCGAGCGGCGCAAGAAAGGGCAGCCGGAGCTCGGCGTGCTGCGCGAGTCGGACGGCTCCTGGTACCTGCGCGAAGAAAACGGCGGCTTCATCCTCGGACCCTATGAAAAAGGTGCGCCGGCCTGTTACGTCGATGGCCCGGACCCGCGCGCCGAGTACGAGCTGTTCCAGGAAGACATCGACCGCCTTGCGCCGCACATCGAGGCGGCGATGAATCGCGTGCCCGCGTTCGCCGAGGTCGGCATCAAGAAAGTCTACAACGGCGCGATTGCCTACACGCCCGACGGCAACCCGATCATCGGCCCGGCCTGGGACCTCGACAACTTCTGGCTCAGCGAGGGCCACAGCTTCGGCATCACGGCCGCCGGCGGCGCCGGCTGGCAGCTTGCCGAGTGGATCGTCGAGGGTGAACCGACGATCGACATGCTCGGCGTCGAGCCGCGTCGCTTCGGCGACTACGCGACGAAGCAGTATCTCGTCGAGAAGAACGAGGAGGCGTATGCGCACGTCTTCATCATTCACTACCCCGACGAGGGGCGGCCGGCCTGCCGGCCGCTGCGCACCGCGCCCTGCTACGAGCGACTGAAAGCGATGGGTGCAGTGTTCGGCCAGAAATTCGGCTGGGAGCGCGCGAACTTTTTCGCTACCGACGGCATGCCGCAGGAAGACGACTGGTCGTTCCGCCGCTCGCGCTGGTTCGGCGCGATCGAAAAGGAAATCGCGAACGTTACCGAAAACGTCGGCGTGCTCGACATGACGGCGTTCGCGAAATGCCGCGTGTCCGGTCCCGGCGCGGCAGCTTTTCTCGACCGCTTCGTCGCGAACGCGCCGCCGCAGAAGGACGGCGGCATCGTCCTCGCGATCGAGGTCGACGGCCAAGAGGAAATGATCGAAGCCGAGACGGTGCTCGCGGCGACCGGGCGTCAGCCCAACATCCAGGGGCTGGGCCTCGAGGAAGCCGGGGTCGCGACCATCGCGGGCACCAGCTTCGGCAAG
>CALKYK010000226.1 GCA_938003715.1 uncultured Gammaproteobacteria bacterium | reverse complement strand
CTCGCCGGCTTACGCCGTCACCGGTTCCCAGGGCGCGACGGGCTTGCGCAGCGTGTTCACGGGCTCGCTCTTCATCTTCCAGTTGGCCTTCCACTGCATGCCGGTCATGTAACTGATCTCGTCCAGTTGCAGCCGGCAGGCTTCCTGGATGGTCTCGACGTTCAGCAGCTTGCCGAGGTTGTTGTAGTCATTGTTGCTGGCGGCGTAGAGGGCGACCATTTTCTTGCCCTGCAGCAGGGACAGCGACACGGCCTCCTTTTTGCCCTCGATTTCGATCACCAGGGTCTTCAGCCTGCCGCTTTCCTTCAGCTCGTCGATGACCCGCCGCAGCTCGTTGGCGCCGTCCTCGGTGGCGTAGTCCGATTCCGCGCCGAAGTTCTTGTTGACGAGTTCGATGAAGAGCTCCGACTCGTCATCCTCGCTCCAGTGGAGTACCGGCTCGCGCTTCCTGATGTAGCGCAGGTCGTAGAGGAACTTTTGCCGGTTGTCTTTGGAAAACGTGTCGATGTGCTTGTAGAAGTCGTACTCGAACTCCGCCGGCACCAGGAAGTAGCGGACGTCCTGCTCGCTGCAGTGCGGCTCATACTGCGGATGCTGTTCGAGCAGCCCGCTCACCCAGCTGTGCTTGAGGTCGAAGAACACCGTCTTTTCCGGCAGGTGTTCGAACACCTCCGGAAAGTCCTCGTACCTGATCCACAGGATGCGCCCGTCCGGGTAGCTGCCTGCCATCAGCGTGTGGCGCCCGAGCAGCGTGTCGTTGACGAGGGGCACCAGGCCGTCCGGCCCGTTGCCCGACTCATGCACCAGGAACTGGAAGTGATGCTTGTCCTGGTAATGGAACGCGTACATCAGGTCCCAGTCGTCCCAGGCATCCTCGTTGGGTGAGAACTGCTCCCACAGTTCCCTGCATTTGTCGGGGTCGGTTTCTGTTCGAATCACGCTCGGGTCTCGTTGTTCTGATTGCAGCAGGCGGCGTTGTTCGGCGCCGATAAGGGTCCGTACGCTACTTTCAATGGCGACGGATCGCAAACCCGGAAGTCTGCAGGGTTGACGGCGCTAACTCGCGCCGCGCAGCAGTACCGCCGGACGTACGCGCAGTCGACGCAGCAGGTAGCGCGCGCCGAGGTTCAGCGACAGCGCGCTGACGGCGGCAGCGATCGCGACCCCCGTCCACAACAGGTCGTCCACGGGCAGCTTGAGCCGCAGCGCCAGGAGTGGCATCGCTATCCCGGCGCCCAGCATGACCGCCAGCGCCGACGTGATGACAGCGAGCAGCACGTATTCCAGGTGCAGGCTGCGGCGGATGGCGGCCATGCGCGTGCCGAGCGAGTGCAGCACGGTGGCGTCGTAGATCTGCCGGCTGCGACCCGCCGCCATCACGCTGACGAGCACAAGCAGGCTCGCGAGCAGGCTGACGCCGGCGATCACCCCGAGCCCGATCGCGGCCTTGCCCAGAATGTCGCGCGCCGATGCCAGCAGCCACGCGGTTCGCACGGTAATTACGTTCGGCGCCACGCGGCCGATGCGCCGCTGGGCCTCGATCGCCTCGGCATCGCTCATGTACGCGGCGCCGACGTGCCGGGAAATCATGTCGTCGAGCGCGCCATCCGAGACGATGCCTTCGAACCAGAACCGGGTTTGCAGGCCTTTCTGGCTGAAGATCGCGTCGATCCGGGTCGTCAGCGTATTGCCCTCGATGCCGAACGTCACGACGTCGCCGACCTTCAGTCCCAGCCTTTCCGCCTCCCGGTCTTCGAGCGCGAGTCGCGCCGGTTCGGGACGGGCCTCCGTCCACCATGCGCCTGACGTGATCGTGACGTCGTCGATGTTGTTTGCCGAGTAGCTCAGGTCGTAATCGTCCTGCGCCATGTCGCGCCGTCGCCGGCTGCTGACGTTCGGCAGGTCGGCAACGTCCACACCGTTGACGGTAACGAATCGCGCGCGCACCAGCGGCGTCGTGTCGACGCGGATGGATTCCTGCGACGGACCGATGGCGTCGACAACGTCCTGCAACTGGTGGTCGATGATGTCGTACAGGACCAGCGCCGGCGATTCCTCTGGAATCGTTTCGTTGATCGTCCGCAACAACGACACGACGACCATCGTGCAGGCGACGATCAGGGTCAGCGCCGAGCCGAGCGACAACAGCGTTGCGCGCAGCGGCGTGCCCGGGCGGTGCAGGTTGGCAAGCGCGAGGCGCAGGTTGAAGCGACCGGAAAGCGCGGGATGATCGTCGAGTCGACGCGCCGCCGCACGGACGCCGCGCACCAGCAGGTCGAATAAAAGGAGCAGGATAGCGACGGTCGCAATGAAGCCGGCACCGAACAGCCGGTCCGGCAGTGCCAGCAACACCAGCGTCGCAATGAACGCGGCGTAGGCCAGGGCGGCGAGCCACCAGCGGGCCTTCGCATCGGTGACGTGCGCCTCGGTGCCGCGGAAGAGTGTCGCCGGCTGCACCGATAACGCGCGGCCGACGGCCGGCAGCGCGAACGTGAACGCGGTCAGCATGCCGAAGACCACGGCGATCAGCATCGGGGCGACGAGGCTCGACGCCGTCGTCACCAGCGGAATCTCCGCGGCGACGATACCGGCAGCCGTCAACGCCAGCCCGGCGCCCAGCACCGCACCCACCAGGCTCGCGCCGCCGCTGATGATCGCAACCTGCAGCAGGTATACCGTCGCCAGCCGCCGGTTGCGCAGGCCGAGTGCACGAATCGTCGCGATCGTCTTGAGCTTGCGCTGCAGGTAGGCCTGGATGCTGTTGAACACGCCGAGCCCGCCGATGAACAGCGTGCTGAACGCGATGATGAGCAATCCCGATGCGAGCTGGTCGAGCCGTTCGGCGATGCGCCGGCTGCGGTCCCTGAACGTGCGCACGTCCCAGCTGCTGTCCGGGAACGTTTCGTAGAACTGTTGTCGCCACGCCGTCGCCGGGATAGTCGTGCGCACCCGGTAATCGAAGTCGATCCGGCTGCCGGGCTGGACCAGTCCCGACGGCTCGAGTGCCTGCGCGTCGACCAGCACAGGCGTGCCGCGCCACTCGGCGCTGAGCGCACGGTCAGGCTGCTGCAGCACCAGTGCGCGGACCCGCATCGTCAACGCGCCGACGTAGATCTCGTCGCCTATGCCGATGCCGAGACTGTCCGCCAGCACCGGGTCGATCGCCGCGCCCCATTGTCCGTCGGCGAACGCCGTGATCTCCGCGAGCGGCAGGTCGGGCTGCAGCGTGAGCTGACCGTAGAGCGGATACGCGGCATCCATGGCCTGCAGCTCGACGCGCAGGTATTCACCGGCCGTCGTGCCGAGCATCGTGTCGAGTTCGGTCACGAGAGAGACGTCACCGCGCTCGCGCATCCAGGCGAGCACCGATACCGGCAGCGCGCTGTCGGAGTCGACCTCGACGTCGCCGCCGAGCAGTACCCGCGTGTCGGCGAGCAGTCCCTGGTTGATCAGTCGGTACAGGCCGCCTGTCGCGGTCACCAGCGCGACGCCGAGCGCCAGGCAGGCGCAGAACACCCACAGCGAACGGCCGCTGGCGCGGAGATCGCGCCAGGCCAGGTCAAGCAGGAAGCGCATGCTCTTCATCTTCGACGAGCCTGCCTTCATCCAGGTGAAACACGCGCTGGCAGCGACGCGCGATCTCCGTGTCGTGGGTGACGAGCACCATGGTCGAACCCGTTTCGGCATTCAGCTCGAAGAGCATCTCGATGATCATGGCGCCGGTATTGATGTCGAGGTTGCCGGTGGGCTCGTCCGCGAGCAGCACGTTCGGCGAATGTGCCAGCGCGCGCGCGATGGCGACGCGCTGCTGTTCGCCGCCCGAAAGCTGTGACGGGTAGTGGTGTTCCCGTTTGGCGAGCCCCACGCGTTCGAGCAGCTTTCGTGCACGGTCCCTGGCGCCGTCGCGGCCGGCGATCTCGATCGGCAACGACACGTTGCCGAGCGCCGTCAGGCTGGGCACGAGATGAAAGGACTGAAACACGATGCCCAGCTTGTCGCGGCGAAGGTCGGCAAGCGCGTCCGCATCGAGCCCGGTGATGTCTTCGCCGTCGATCCTGATGGAACCGGCGGTCGGCGACTCCAGCCCGGCGAGCAGGATCAGCAGCGTCGTTTTCCCGGAACCCGACGGGCCGACGATGGCGACGGTTTCGCCGTCGTCGATCTGCATGTTCACACCCGACAGCACCTCGAGCGATCCGGACTCGAGGGGATAGGACATGCTCAACGCATCGATCGCGATCAAGTCAGCGCCATAGAGATGCGATCATTCCACAGGCTGCATGCAGCCCGGTTTCAGGGTGACCCAGATCAGGTCGATCGGCTCGTCGCCGGTGTTGCCGGATTCGTGCATCGCGGAAAGCGGCGTGCCGGTGTCGCTCCAGCCGATGCTGCCGTCCGGCGAGTAGCTGGTGGTCGCCTCGTCGCCGTACTTGACGGTCCATTCGCCGCCTTTCACGTGCACCCAGAGCTGGTTCGGCGGGTGAGCGTGTATGCCTTCGAACTGCCCCGGCTCGATGATGAAGCGCTGCACGACCAACTTGTCGTTTTCGAGGAGTACCTCGCCCGGGATGTTCGGGTAATAGATGTGGCACGGGTTCGGCGGGCCGTCGCCGTGGTGGTCGGCGCTGGCCGACAGGCCGAACAGCATCAGCAGCAGGATTTGCCAGCGGTACATCGTTTTCTCCCCCTTCGTGTCATTCGTTCGCGTAGCCGATCGAACGCATTGCCTTCTTCACCTCGTCGAGCGCCTGTGGATCCTCGATCGTCGCGGGCATGCGGTAGTCTTCCCCGTCCGCAATCTTACGCATCGTGCCGCGCAGGATCTTTCCCGATCGCGTTTTCGGCAGCCGCTCGACGACGACAGCCTTCTTGAAGACCGCCACCGGGCCGATGCGCTCGCGTACCATCTGCACGACTTCGGTCACGATGTCGTCGCCGTTGCGCTCGACGCCGGCTTTCAAGACGAGCAGGCCGACCGGCAGCTGGCCTTTCAGTTCGTCGGCGACGCCCATGACTGCACACTCGGCCACATCGGGGTGCGCCGCCAGCACCTCCTCGATGGCGCCGGTCGACAGCCGATGCCCCGCGACGTTGATGATGTCATCGGTGCGCGACATGACGTGGATGTAGCCGTCCTCGTCGAGAAAGCCGGCATCGCCGGTTTCGTAGTAGCCGGGAAAGCGCTCGAGATACGACGAGCGATAGCGGTCCTCGGCCTGCCACAGCGTGGGAAACGTACCGGGCGGCAGAGGCAGTTTGCAGGCGATGGCGCCAACAATGCCCGGTTTCACCCTCTTGCCCTTGTTGTCCAGCGCCGTTACGTCCCAGCCCGGCACCGCACAGCCAGCGGATCCGGCCTTGACCGGCTTCGCCTCTATCCCCAGGCACGTGGACGCGATTGCCCACCCGGCTTCCGTCTGCCACCAGTGATCGATGACCGGCAAGCCGAGGCTCTGCTGCGCCCATTCCAGCGTCGGCGGGTCGCAGCGTTCGCCGGCGAGGAACAGCGCGCGCAGGTTTGAGATGTCGTAGTCGGCAATCCGTTCGCCTTCCGGATCCTGCTGCTTGATCGCGCGGAGCGCGGTCGGCGCGGTGAACATGCACGCCACATCGTGCTCCGACACGACGCGCCAGAATGCGCCGGCATCGGGCGTGCCCACCGGCTTGCCCTCGTAAAGCACAGTGGTGCAGCCGTTCAGGAGCGGCCCGTAGATGATGTAGGAGTGGCCGACGATCCAGCCGATGTCGGACGCCGCCCAGTACACCTCGCCGGGTTTCACGTCGTAGATGTGTTTCATCGTCCAGTGCAACGCCACGGCATGACCGCCGTTGTCGCGCACGATGCCTTTCGGCTGGCCGGTGGTGCCGGACGTGTAGAGGATGTACAGCGGATCGGTCGCGTCGACGCTGACGCAGTCGTGCGGCTTTGCACTACCGATCGCGTCGTGCCAGTCGATGTCACGTCCTTTGACGAGTGTCGCCTTTTCCTGCGGCCGCTGCAGGATGATGCAGACCTCCGGATCATGGCTCGCAAGCTCGATCGCTTTGTCCAGCAGCGGTTTGTACGAGACGATGCGGTTCGGCTCGATGCCGCAGGACGCGGAAACGATTGCTTTTGGTTTCGCATCGTCGATGCGCGTCGCGAGTTCGCTCGAGGCGAAACCGCCGAATACCACCGAGTGCACGGCGCCCAGGCGAGCGCAGGCCAGGATCGCGACGATCGCCTCCGGCACTGCCGGCATGTAGACGATCACGCGATCGCCTTTGACGACGCCGTTCGCTGCGAGCGCGCCGGCGAAAAGCGCAACCTCGTCGCGCAGCTCGCGGTAGGTGATGTGCCGCTGCGAGCCAGTCAGCGGGCTGTCGTGGATCAGCGCGAGCTGCTCCGCGCGACCGCTCTCGATGTGCCGGTCGAGCGCGTTGTAGCAGGTGTTCAGGCGCGCGCCGGTGAACCAGCGATAGAAGGGCGCATTGCGGTCATCCAGCACGCGCTCCCATTTCTGTTCCCAGTGAATGCCTTCGGCCGCCTCGGTCCAGAACTCTTCCGGTTGCTCGAGCGATCGACGGTGTACGGCGGCGTAGTCGCTCACGACGTCTCGAGCAGTTCCCGCGTGGCGCGGTAGCCTTCGCCAATCGCGGCTTCCGTCATCGCCCGCGCTGCCGCATCGGAGTTGGCAATGGCGATGCGGCCGATGCGCTGCCGGCCCGTGAGCCAGAGCTTCTTCTCGTCGGGCCATTCCGGCTGGTAGTAGGCCATCCTGTCTTTCTCGTAGTCGTAGCCCACCGCGTAGCCGTGCGGCCAGCGGTTGACGGTAATCGCCCGGATGTCGTCCGCCGGGTCGAATCCGCCTTCGCCCAGCATCGCACCGAGTTGATCCCGGATCCTGCGCTCGTAGTCTGCGAAGCTCGTGCCGAGAATCTCGTAGCGGCCGGCGCGGAACTGCTCCAGCGCGGACGTGCCTTGTGCCGGCAGCGGCGTGCGGTACAGGTGCACGGTGATCGGCTCGTCGGGCGAGCGCGGTGACGCATAGTCGCCGAAGCGCAGCGGGTAGGTCAGGCGGATGTCGCTGAACCAGCTGCCCGGGCAGTACGCGGCGAAGATGCCGAGCTTCTCGAACGCCTTCCAGTTGCGGACCAGCACGTTCGTCGAAATGAGGGGCATGCGTATCGTGCCGCGAAGCGCCTCTTTCTGCCGTTGCGAAAGCTCGGGGCAGAGATGCGGGATCACCGCGTGGTAGCAGGCCAGGATGCAGTGCCTGCTGCGGACGCGGTAAGCCTTGTCGCCCTGCACGTAGGTCACGTCGACGTATTTCGCCGCATCCATGTCGCCGCGATGCTGCACGTGCACCGCGGTCGAGTTGAGCCGGATGCGCACCGGTGAATCGTCCCGGTCGAGCTCGCTATAGTCGAAGCGCGCCGTGATGATGTCGTGCATCGTGCTGCCCGGTGCGACCGCCGGGATCAGGTGCCGCACCAGCATGCGGGCGATCGACGCGTTACCGTCCGGAAAATGGAAGTCCTCGCGGTAGCTGTGTTTCTTCCACTCGGCGCTGCGTTCGGCGCTCGCACCCAGGTCCATGCCGGTCGCGCCCGGCTGCCCGTAACGCATCGCGGCGAGCGCGGGTGTCAGGTCGTTGCCGTTGCCCATGTAACTCGCCTGCATCATGCGGAAGAACTCGATCACCTCGGTGCCCGCTCCGACGACGTCGCGCAGGAAGTCGAGATACGACATCGACATCAGGATGTGCTGTTTTTCTTTCCGGCTCTTGCCGGGCAGGTAGTCCCTGCCGCTGCAGTAAAGGTCGACGAGTTCTTCTATTGCGGCTGGTGACAACGGCGCGCGCTCGAACAACGCGCGCACCTGTTTTTCGTCACCTACCTTGTTTTCGATTTCAGACGGCAGCGTGACGTATGCGGACTGGTGCTCGCTGCGCGACACACCCGGGGCGCCTGCGACGAGCCGGTCCTCGCCGAACGTATCGCGGTCGAAAAACACGCCGCCGCGCAGGTCCAGCGACGGATACAGCTCGTGGTCGAAAACTTTCTTTGCCTGCTCGACGTCGATGCCGAGGTCGTCGAGCAGCGTTTTCGCAGGGCCAGGGTAGCTCCACGGCGCCTCGATGTACTCGGTGCCGCCGAGGTCGACGAGCGTGCGGCCGTCGATCTCGAACTCGTTGCGCTTCGCGTGCCCGCCGAAGTCGTCGTGGTTGTCGAGGATCAGTATGCGCGCGTTCGCGCCAAACTCCTTTCGGTAGAAATGCGCGCTGGCAAGGCCGCTGATGCCGCCGCCGACGACCACCAGGTCGTAGTCTTCGCCGGTGTCGTCTGCGTCTCCGGGATCGTAGCCCGCGCCGTCACGAATCTCGTGCGCGACTTCGAAGGATCCGGGATGACTGCCACGTAGACCGTCGCGCGTCGGCGGGTAGTACCCTGGCTGCATCTGCACGCTGAAATCGGCTAACGCCTGCTGCCAGGGCAGAAACGACGCCCCGGCGGCGATGCTGACGCCGTTCAGGAAATCGCGACGCGTGATGTCGCGATGCATGCCGAGCTCGCGATCGCGTCCGACCATGCATGCCCCCCCGGAACCTCGTTGCCGGGTATTGTAGCGCTGAGGCGATCAGGCAGTCAGGTAAAGAATCATTATGGTGTAGCCGGTGAACACGACCGACAGCCATTTGAACCACTGCGACCGGACAATCATCAGCACCATCAGAACGCCGCCGAGAATCGGGATGCCGTACGAAGGCAGCGGCGGATTGCCGAACATCGTCACGTTGACGTAGGGGCCGACCGCGAAATAGCAAAGCATCGATGCCGCCGATACCCGCCCGAGCGAGCGACTGTGGGCAAGGAAATCCAGCTCGGTATCGTCGGTGACGTCGAAATCCTCGGTCGGCAGCGCAAGCTCCGCAGCGCCGTAGACGAATATCGCCCCGACTACCAGGGCGAAGAAGTCGACGATCGTCCAGTCACTGAACTGGCGCAGCTCCCAGCCCACCCACCAGAGCTGCAGGATGTAGATGAAGATGCACGTACCCCACAGCGTCGTGGCCCAGTGATGGGTGACACGGTCGTGAGCGCGTACCAGGAGAGCGGCGGTGTGCAGCAGGCGCGCCATCGCGAGGCCCAGGACAATCGAGATGGCGATGAAAATGTATTCGTGTTGGGTCATGCGAGCAAACTTGTCCGCGCCGACGCGCAATTGTGACGCAGCCCACGGCCGCGAACCAGCTTCGCCGTTACCGGCGGTTCGATTTCTCTCGCTGCCGCATCGGCATGGTAGCTAGCGCGAGGAAGGCACCTGCGTTGCATAGGCGCCGACGCTAGCCAGGCTTGCTGCGAAGGCGCCGTCCTTCCCGTCGTTGATCATCAGGCCCAGGCCCGTGATGCGACCGGGGTCGAGTGCGGGTCCATCGATTACCCTCCCGC
>CALKYK010000225.1 GCA_938003715.1 uncultured Gammaproteobacteria bacterium | reverse complement strand
CGTAGCCGTCGACGAAGCGGTGATCGAAGGACGACGACAGGTTCATCATCAGGCGGACGACAACCTGGCCGTCGACGACGACCGGTCGCTGCACTGCCTTGTTGACGCCGATGATGCCGACCTCCGGAAGATTGATGACCGGCGTCGATACGATGCCGCCCAGCTTGCCGAGACTCGTGATCGTGATCGTCGAACCCGCAAGCTCGTCACGCGTCGCCTTGTTGCGCCGGGCGGCGTCAGTAACGCGCCGGATTTCAGCCGCCAGCGAGTCGAGCGTGCGCTGCTCCGCGTTCCGGACGACCGGTACCTTGAGCCCGTCGTCGGTCTGCGTCGCCACGCCCAGGTGCACCGCGCCGTGCCGCAGCAGCACGTTCCGCTCCTTGTCGTACGTCGAATTGCACTGCGGAAATTCTTCCAGTGCCCGAACCAGCGCGAGCCCGAGGAATGGCAGCAGGGTCAGGCGTTCACCGTCTTCCCGCCGGTCGTTCAAGTGCTGGCGTAACGCTTCGAGCTCGGTGACGTCGATCTCCTCGACGTAGGAAAAATGCGGCACCTCGCGGTTCGCCTCCGCCATACGTTCGGCGATGACGCGGCGCAGCCCGATGACCTTGACCTCGGTCGTCTCGCCCGTTCGCGCCGGTTTCGGCGCGGGCGCCCTTGCCGGCACGTCGCCCGCCTTGCCGCCGTGGGCCTCCAGGAACTCGTCGAAGTCCTTACGCAGGATGCGGCCGCCGGCCCCGCTTCCGGGCACGCGCGAAAGGTCGATGCCCGCTTCTTTCGCCCGGCGCCGGATCGCCGGCGACGTGACGACCTTGTCGTTCGCCGCTTTCTTCGCCTGCGGCGCTTCGGAAGCGGATTCTCCGGCGGCATCGGATTTCGGCGCCGCGGTTTCGGGGGGCGGCTCGTCGTCCTCGTTCGCCGGTGCGGCGCCGTCGGTCTCGAAGATGATCAGCGGTGCGCCGACGGCGATCATGTCGCCGGGCTCCCCGGCCAGCGACTTGACCTTGCCGGACACGGGCGACTGTAGCTCGACCGCGGCCTTGTCGGTCATCATCGTGCCGACGACCTGCTCCTCCGCGACGAGGTCACCGACCTTGATGTTCCACTCACCGATCTCGGATTCGACCGTGCCTTCGCCGAGGTCCGGCAGCTTGAAAACGTATTCGCTCATTCCGTCTCCATGAGCTTGCGAATCGCAGCGGCAATGCGCTTCTGGCCCGGAAAATACTGCCATTCGAACGCGTGCGGATAGGGCGTGTCCCAGCCGGCGACGCGCTCGATCGGCGCTTCGAGATGGTAAAAGCATTCCTCCTGGATCGTCGCGGACAGCTCCGCGCCGAATCCCGAAAATCGCGTCGCTTCGTGGGCGATGAGGCAGCGCCCGGTCTTGCGCACCGAGTCCGCCAGTGTGTCGATGTCGAGCGGCGAGAGGGTCCTGACGTCGACGATTTCGGCATCGACGCCGACCAGTTTCGCCGCCGCCTGCGCGACGTGCACCAGCGTGCCGTAGGTGATGATCGTCAGCTCCTCGCCGGTTTCGACGACCTCCGCCTTGCCGAGCGGCACCGTGTAGTAGTCGGCCGGCACGTCACCTTTCGGGTGCGACGCCCAGGACACGGCCGGCTTGTCCGGATCGCCGTCGAACGGACCGTTATAGATGCGCTTCGGCTCGAAGAAGATGATCGGGTCGTCGGACTCGATGGCGCTGATCAGCAGGCCTTTGGCATCGTAAGGGTTGGAAGGCAGCACGGTCTTGATGCCGCTGACGTGCGTGAACAGCGCTTCCGGCGATTGCGAATGCGTCTGCCCGCCGCGAATGCCGCCTCCGCACGGCGTGCGTATCGTCACCGGCGAGAAAAACTCGCCGCCGCTGCGATAGCGTATCCGTGCGAGTTCGCTGACGACCTGGTCGTAGCCCGGGTAGATGTAGTCGGCGAACTGGATCTCCGCGACGGGCCTGAGCCCGTTCAGGCCCATGCCGATCGCGGTGCCGATGATGCCGCCTTCGGAAATCGGCGCGTCGATGACGCGATGTTCGCCATACTTGCGCTGCAGCCCGTCCGTGCAGCGGAACACGCCGCCGAAGTAACCCACGTCCTGGCCCAGCACGACGACGGCCGGGTCCTTGTGCATCATGACGTCGTGGGCGGAGCGAATCGCCTCGATCATGTTCATCTGCGCCATGCTCAGCTCCGCTCCAGCTCGAGCATTTCGCGGCGCTGCTTCTCGAGATGTTCGGGCGTATCCGCGTAAACGTCGTCGAACATCCCGGCGGGATCGAGAAACGGCGCGTCGGTCATCGTGCCGAACTTCTGCGCTTCCTTCCAGGCGTCGCGGACCTTGTCGCGGTATTCCGCGATCACCGCCTCATGCTGCTCCTCGGACCAGTGCCCCTCGGCGATCAGGTGCTGCTTGAGTCGCTCGACCGGGTCACCGAGCGGGAACGACTTCCACTCGTCCTTGGGCCGGTACTTCGACGGATCGTCGCTGGTCGAATGGGCGCCGCCGCGGTAAGTGACGTGCTCGATCACGGTCGGCCCGCCGCCGCGCCGCGCCCGGTCGGCCGCCCACAGCGTTGCCGCATACACCGCGAGGAAGTCGTTGCCGTCAATGCGCAGCCCCGGAATGCCGAGTCCGACGCCGCGGGCGGCAAACGGTCGTCGCTCGCCGCCGGCGAACGCCTGGAACGTCGAGATCGCCCACTGGTTATTGACGATGTTCAGGATCACCGGCGCCTGGTAAACGGCGGCAAACATCAGCGCGTGGTGGAAGTCGGCTTCCGCGGTGCTGCCGTCACCGAGCCAGGACGCGGCAATGTGGTCCTCGCCCTTGATCGCCGCCGCCATCGCCCAGCCGACCGCGTGCGGGTAC
>CALKYK010000224.1 GCA_938003715.1 uncultured Gammaproteobacteria bacterium | reverse complement strand
TCCGGTCACCACTGAAATCGTGCCTGCCGCGAGCAGCGCTCGCAACACTCGTATTCAGTACTCATTCCCGTCCCGACAGCCGCGCCTTCAGGTCCGCGAACGGCCGGTTGCTTTCTGTCCCGCCACCCGATATGCGGGTAGCGAGCGGCCCGCAAGCCGCCGGATCGGGATGCACCGGCGCCAGCGGCAGCGCCATGATCAGAGACTCCTCGACCAGGTCCTGCAGCCTGAGCGTATCCGACTCCCGCTCGAAACTCTCGAAACCCGCCACCGTGACCGGCTCGGCATCGCGTCGCGGCAGCACCAGCCGGAATGCCGTGTCGATCTCCAGCACGAAGGCCTCGAGACAACGCTGGCACACGGCCGGCACGGCGAGCTCCGCCTGGCCGCTGACCGTTGCCAGCTCGCGGCGCTCGTCGAGCCACGCAAAATCCAGGCCGATCCGGACCGGGGCATCCTGCCAGGATGCCGGCGGCGCGGCAGCGGCCAGGCTATCAAGGTCCCCCGAGAGAATTGCCTCGAGCCGCGGCAAATCCCTGACAACCCCTTTTAAATCATAGACTTGCCGTCGCTCTGCGAGCTCTTCCGGGCGCACCCGGACGGTCAGCGGCTTGAGCATGGCGGGCGCATGATAAGGACGCGACCCGTCACTGTCAAAGGCCTGGTGCACGCCCTGTGCCCGATTCTCGGTTACACTGCGCGGCCGGCCTCAACATATTGATTCGTGATGCAAAATCCGTCCGCACCCGACATCGTGCTGGCCTCCTCGTCCCGCTACCGGGAAGGCCTGATGCAGCGCTTCCTGGCCGACTTCGAATGCGTGTCGCCGGGCGTGGACGAGACGGCGCGGCCCGAGGAAATGCCCGCTGCGCTGGTCCGACGGCTGGCACGCGACAAGGCCGAGGCGGTCTAGTGCCCGCACCGTAGCGAGCGGGACATCGGCGCAGCTCGGCAAGCCGCTGGACCATGCCCGCGCCGTTGAACAGCTTCTGGCGGCCTCGGGTAACGCGGTCACGTTCCTGACCGCGGTTTGCGTGCTCGACCCCTTGGCAAAACAGCGCCACGAACATTCGGACGAGACGGTGGTCCGCTTTCGCCGTTTCGACCGCCGCCTCGCGGAGGCTTACCTGCGTCACGACGAACCGTACGACTGTGCCGGCAGTTTTCGTATCGAGGGCGCCGGCTTCGTGCTATTCGAGTCGGTGCAAACGGAAGATCCCACGGCGCTGATCGGCCTGCCGATGATCTGGCTCGCCGGAACGCTGCAGCGGCTCAGTTACCTGCAGGCCTGAGCCCGAACCGAATCATCGTCGCGACAGCGTATCGAGGTAGGTCTGCAGCTCGTCCGGCAGCGGCGCGGTGAAATGCAATTCGTTGCCGCTGTCGTCGGCAAAGGCGATCGACTGGGCATGCAGGAACAGTCGCTTCAGACCGCGCGCCGACGCACGACGATTCACGTCGGCGTCGCCGTAGCGCCGGTCGGCGACGAGGGGGTGTCCCGGATGCTAGGCATGCACTCGGATCTGTTGCGTGCTGCCGGTGTCGGGCTGGCAGTTCACGAGGCTCACGCTGCCGAACGTCCGCGACAGGGCGAATCGCGTCCGTGCCGGTTTGCCGGCCTCGTCGACGATGACGTGCCGCTCACCGCGCCGGCGGTACTGGACTTCGAGTGCCGCGTCGATGACGAGATCGCCGTGTTGCCAGTCGCCGGCCACCAGCGCCAGGTAATTCTTGTCGACCCGGCCCTCGCGGAACATCTCGTGCAGCGACCGGAGCGCGCTGCGTCGCTTGGCGAGTACCAGGCACCCGGAGGTGTCACGATCCAGGCGATGTACGAGCGACAGGTCGCGGAGCTTCGGCCGCGCCGCGCGCAGCAGCTCGATGGCGCCGAAGGACACGCCGCTGCCGCCGTGGGCAGCCAGGCCGCTCGGCTTGTCGATGACCAGCAGGCGCTTGTCCTCGTACAGGATGCGCCGCTCGATGTCCTGCATGGCCGCATCCGGCGCGGCACCCGGAGATACCCGCAGACGCGCCGGTGGAATGCGGACTTCGTCGCCGTCGGCGAGACGGTACTCGGCGCGCACGCGACCGCCGTTCACCCTCACCTCGCCGCGGCGCAGGATCCGATACAGGCGACTGCGCGGCAATCCGGGCAGCTCGCGTCGCAGGAAATTGTCGATGCGCTGGCCCGCCAGTTCGGCGTCGACGCGTAC
Source organism: uncultured Gammaproteobacteria bacterium (assembly GCA_938003715.1). Taxonomy (GTDB): domain Bacteria; phylum Pseudomonadota; class Gammaproteobacteria; order Steroidobacterales; family Woeseiaceae; genus SZUA-117. The sequence continues at coordinate 556 of CALKYK010000224.1, read as the reverse complement.
CTTGCGGACGCCGCGGTGTTCGCCGGTCGCCGCCGCAGCGGCTTTGTCGGGGTTTGACTTATCCAAGTGGACTCAATGACTTGAAGCGTTGCCGAGCGGGAGAGCTATGCTATATTACCCGCCCGTGACGGCAAACGGGCGGTGACGCCCGCCGTACACGCCGACGTTTCGCCCGCGCACCTCTGGCAGGTACAAGGGCCAAGCTAATTCGAATCCGGCCTCCGCCCCCGGCGGGACCGGAAACCTCGGCAGCAGGACCGGCAAGCCGGCATGCGCCGACGCGGCACAGCCGCAGGGTAACGATGATCAGTTTTTTCCCGGACCCGGGCGATTTCGCGCAGGTCCGCGCAAACCTTCGAACTCGCACCACGGGCAGCCTGTCGCTGACCCGTGCGCCCCCCCTACCCTGCCTCTCCGCCTCGGTCGACATTCGCCGCGCGTTCCGATTTCTGCTGCCCGCGATCAACCGGAAAGTAGAACACTATGAAAAGAATGCTGATCAACGCGACCCAGGAAGAGGAGTTGCGGATGGCGATGGTCGACGGCCAGCGCCTGT
>CALKYK010000223.1 GCA_938003715.1 uncultured Gammaproteobacteria bacterium | reverse complement strand
GGTCGCGCCCTCTCCGGAACCCGTGAATATCAGCTTCAGGGCCTCGGCGAGCGGGAACGCATCGATGATGTAATCGAAACCGGGCCCACAGGTCGGCACCTGGTCGGGCGGCAGGTTCTGCAGCCACACGTGCCGCGCGGCAACGCCGACTCCGGACCCGGCGGTGAGCAGCAACAGTGCGGCATAGATGCGCCGCCCCCACTGCGACGGGTCGTGCACCGCCGCCGCGACGAACACGATGCCGGTGGCGATCACGGCCATGCGTTGAAAGACGCATAGCGGGCACGGCATCAGGAACAGCACGTGCTCGGCGTACAGGGCATAGCCCATCAGTCCGGCGCAGGCGATGAATCCCGCACCGTTCAGGACGCGGCGCGATGGCAGGGTCATAGTCGTTCCGGGTTGCGATTCGAGGCGGGATTCTACACCGATCGGCGCGCGGCGGCGCCACCGATCCGGCAAACATGCAGCGCCGGTGGCTCAGGCGTCGGTTATGTCCGTGTGCCGGACATCGCGACCTTCGACCATGTAGATAACGTATTCACAGATGTTTTTCGCGTGGTCGCCGATCCGCTCCAGCGCACGGGCGACCCAGGTCACGTTCATGACCCGCTTGATGTTTTGCGGGTTTTCCATCATGAACGTGATGCCCTGGCGCGTGATCGCATCGTATTCGGCGTCGACTTCCTCGTCCTCGCGAACGACGGCGAAACACGCATCGACGTCGAGGCGGGCGAATGCGTTCATCGCATCACGCAACATCTGCAGCACGTGATTGCCGAGGTTTTTCAGCTCGCGATAGGAATCGTCGGGTCGATCCAGTTGCGCAAGCTGTGATGCGAGAAAGCCGATCTTTTCCGCTTCGTCGCCGACCCGTTCGAGATCGGTGATGGTCTTGATAATGGCGACGATCAGGCGCAGATCGCCCGCGGCCGGCGATCGCGTGGCCAGGATGCGGCTGCACTCCTCGTCGATCGTCACCTCCAGGTCGTTCACCTTGTAGTCGTCCTCGGCGACCTTGAGCCCGAGCTCGCTGTCGCCGCGGACGATGGCGGCTATTGCCTTGGATAGCTGCGTCTCGACCAGGCCGCCCATCGTGAGGACGGAGTTGCGCAGTTCTTCCAGGTCCTTGTTGAAGCGCCGGGATATATGGCCGGTGATGTCGCTAGCCTGCATGTCTATCTCTTTCACGAACGAAACATGACGGTCGAGCGTGACGTTAACATGAATCCTGTATTTGAATCCGGTTCGTGAGCAGTAATCAGAAACTGAATTCGAGATCGAGCTGCAGACGAGTGTAGTCGTGCTCGTTGCCGATGTTTTCCTCGATCTCGTTCAGGAACAGCGTGCCGCCGAGCACCCAGTTCTCTGCCAGGGCGTACTCTGCTTTCAGCACGTGACCACTCCCGTCCGTTCCGCCGCCGCCGAAGTCGGAGTCGGTGAAGGTCGCGATGACCGCGTCGGCCTCGAGGTCCTGCCATGCCCAGGATGCCTGCCAGCTGCCCGGCGCGCTCGCCTTGCCCACCTGGGCGCCGAATGCGATGCCCGTGTCGTTCGTCGACGCATCGGAATTGCGCACGAAGTCGGCAAAGACGCTGAGCGGCATATCGCCGACTTTCAACGACCATTCCGCAAAAATCTCGAGCTGGCTGTAGTCGAAGACGAGATTGCCGTTCGCGTCGACGGTATTGCCGCGGGCGTTGCCGTCGTAGAACGGCGCATTGCCGATCGTTTCAGAATAGTCGTAGTAGCTTGCACCGACCCGCAGGTCGCTGTCACCGGCCACCTCGAATTCGGCCCCGCCCTGAACGGCAAACAGGATCGAATCGTCCGTCGACGATCTTTCCTCGACGAAGAGCGTGGCAGCGGTGGCGAAAAAGGCGCCCGATTCCCACAACAGGGCAACACCTTCCGGGTTCAGGTCACTGTCCCAGATGAGCGCATGTCCGCCGGCGCGGACGAACGGGTTCTTCATCTTGCCGACGTAGACATGGGTCGCGTCGTTCGGCGCCCAGTCCACGTACGCCTGGTCGATGCCGATATCCTTGCGCGAGAAGCCGCCGTCGAAGGACTGGTTCGTCGATACCGGGTTGCTGCCACCGCTCGCAAGCCGGACGATCGCCCTGACGTTGTCATTGACGTCAGCGGTCATGCCGAGGCGGATGCGAAAACGACCGCGCTGACGCCCTTCTTCGCCGTCCTCGTCGATGGACTCGTACCGCGGCCTAAGGTCACCGCTGAACGATATCGAATCGGTCCAGGATTCCTGGGCGACGCCCGCGAGTGGCAGACCGACACCGGCCAGGATCGCGACCAAACCTGTGATGTTTTCGCAACATATTGATTTCATTTGACTTTTCCGTGCGTGCAGGCAGCGGCATGGCTGCGTGGTTCGGGATGTTGCGGATTCGATTCCGCTATGTTGCGGGCACGTTAATGAGCGGATATTGCAGCCGGGTGACACATTTGTTTCAGTTTTGTGACGACGCGCCGGCTGGCGGCGGCCGGGGGGGGTCAGGTGCCGTGTATCGGGACCGGCTCAGCGGCAACGAGGCGCGACGCGGGAAAGCGGCAGGTAAACCGGCTGCCCTCACCGGGCGTGCTTTCGATGAGCAGCCGGGCATCGTGGCGCTCCAGCACGTGCTTGACGATGGCGAGCCCGAGGCCGACACCGCCCTCGTCGCGACTGCGACCTTCATCGACGCGAAAAAAGCGCTCGGTCAGACGCGGCAGGTGATCCTCCTCGATACCGATGCCGGTGTCCGCGACCGAGAGCTCGGCACCCTCCGTGTCGCTGTGCCAGGAAAGCGTGATGCTGCCGTCCGCGTCGGTGTAGCGAATCGCGTTCGATACCAGGTTGACGACCACGGATTCTATTTCGGCAGTGCTGCCCTTGAGCTGGATCCGTGACGGCGTATCGAGCCGGATCGTCGGTACGTCGGCTTGCCCGACGAAAGACTTTTTGATGGCCGCGAGCAGTCCCGGCACATCGATGATTTCGTCCATCGGCGCAGCGCCGGATCCTTCCAGCCGCGACAACTCCAGCAGTTCGCCGACGATCTTGTTCATCCGGGTCGCCTGCGCCTGCATCTGCGTCAACGGCCGGCGCCAGTCCGGCGGCGCTTCCGGGTCCGATTCGAGCGTGTCCAGGTAACCGCTGATCACGGTCAGGGGCGAGCGCAATTCGTGCGAGGCGTTGGCGACGAATTCACGCCGCATCGCGGCCAGCCTGCGTCGCTCGGTGATGTCCTGGATCAGAAGCAGCCGCTGTTCCGCGCCGTACGGGACCAGCCGGCACAGGAGCCAGCCCCCTTCGCGAACCGGTGAGCGGATTTCGATGCCGGTGGAAAAGTCCGCGCGCTCGAGGTATTCGCGAAACTTCGGGTCGCGAAGGATGTTGTCGACGCGCTGGCCGCGATCCGTCCGGCGGCGAAAACCGGCATTTTTTTCGGCAGCGTCGTTGCACAGCACGATTTCGAAATCGCGATTCAGGATGACCCCGCCGTCCGGCAGCGCATTGGCCGACTTGCGCACTTCCTTCAGCAGCTCGCGATAGCGACGCTTGTGCAGCTTGTTGCGCTGGCGCAGGTGGCGAAATCGCGAGTAGATTTGCGACCAGATCGTGTCGCCGTAGCGCAGGTCACGGAAGTCTCTGTCCCGCAACGCTTTCTCCATAATGAGGAGCTGCCGGACGTGCCACGCGACGAGCAGCAGCGCGGCGACCAGAAGACCGGTTTCGAAGCGCCCGTACAGGGCACCGATGAGGCTGCCGCCAGCGACCACCGCAACCTAGCCGAAGCTCCGACGGCTTCCCGCACGCTGAACCGTCTGCCCGATTGCCCTCGTCGCAGCGTGTCCTGCGTCAGGCACCTCGCGTTGAGAACCGATAGCCTGCGCCGCGCACGGTCTGAATATACCCGTCCGCGCCGTGTTCCGTCAGGGCCTTTCGGAGCCGCCTAATGTGCACGTCGACGGTGCGCTCCTCGACGTAGACGTTCGCACCCCAGACACGATCCAGCAGCTGGGCGCGGCTGTAAACCTTGTCCGCGTGCGTCAGCAGGTACTTGAGCAGGCGGTACTCGGTCGGACCGAGACGCACCTCGGCGCCGCCCACCGTGACCCGGTGCGCGGCGGGATCCAGTTCGATGCCGCCGGCCGCAACGGTGTCGTTGTCGGCGGTGCCGGCACGGCGCAGAACTGCCTTGATCCGTGCCACGAGCTCGCGCGGCGAGAACGGCTTGGTCACGTAATCGTCGGCGCCGCCCTCGAGGCCACTGACCTTGTCGTGTTCCTCGGTGCGAGCGGTCAGCATGATGACTGCCAGGTCCTCGAAATCGTTGTCACGTTTGAGCTGGCGCGTCAGTTCCAGGCCGCTCATGTCGGGCAGCATCCAGTCGATCAGCGCCAGGTCCGGTCGCTTGTCGGCCAGGAGCAGTCTCGCTTCCCGGCAATCTGCCGCTTCAAGGGTGTCGTAACCGGCGCGATGCAGGTGGAACGCGATCATGTCGCGAATCGGCTGCTCGTCCTCGACGATGAGAATACTGACCATTGACACTGCAGTTTCGATGACCCGCTCCGGCAAGGCAATAAGGAAAAACGTGGATCGACGCCGGATCGGGCAGCATTACAGCAGTCGAATATTACAGATATGTGACTGCCTGCAATGCGTTGGCGGGACGTGCCGCGCGCCCGTTGCCGGTCAGTGACAGCTAATTTGCAGCACGCCGTCAGCGCGGCGCGTCGGCAACCTTCGTGCGCAGGTAGGCCGGCACCAGGTCGGCCGGGCCGACGCCTGCCGCGTTGCCGGTAGAAAGGCTCGCGAGCCTGAGCAACTCTTTCGCCTTCGGAAACTCGAGCGGCAGCAGGCAGAGGCCGACATCCGCGTGACTTTCAGCCAGAGCGGGATAGCGCTGCCAGGCCGCACCGGCGGCGGCGAATCCCTCGGTGATTCCGTCGACACGGCCGACCGCTACGATTTGCTCGTCACCGAGCAAAACCGGCAGGCCCCGATCGTCGGCTTCATACCGACCCACGTACACTTCGCCCATCCTGGCGTCCTGCGCGACCACGACGCGGCGCGCACCGTGCGCAGAAATCGCCTCGGCAGCCAGCGCCGCCAGTGACGAGACCGGTACGATCCGCAAGCCGGCGGCGTGGGCGATCCCCTGCGCGACCGACGCGCCGATGCGCATGCCGATGAAAGAGCCCGGACCGTTGCCGAGCACAACCGCATCGAGTTCATCCGCCGGAATGCCGGCATTCGAGAGCAGGCCATGAATCATCGGCATCAGCGTGCGGGTGTGCGCACGCGCCTCGACCCTGTGATCGTCGCTTACCGTGCCATCCACCGACACCGCGACGGAGCACGCCTCGCTCGACGTTTCGATCGCGAGCAGGTTCATTTGGCCTGCCCGCCGACCACGCTCGGCCGATCAGCCTTCGCCTCGTGGCGTGCCAGGAATGCATGCACGCTGTCGAGCGCGTCGGTATGCGGCATCGGCGCGAGGCTGTCGAGAAACAGCCGCCCGTAGGATTTGCTGGCGATGCGCGGGTAGCACAGCACGGTGACGCCGTAGGCGCTGTCGGCGCGCAAGAGCCCTCCCGCCCACTGCCTCAGCCACCGCGCAGCCCGCGGCA
>CALKYK010000222.1 GCA_938003715.1 uncultured Gammaproteobacteria bacterium | reverse complement strand
CTTGACGTACAGGACCAGGCTGTGGTCGACGAGCTCGAAGCCGTGTTCTTCCGCGATTTTTTTCTGCAGGCGCTCGATTTCCTCGTTGACGAATTCGGTCACTTCGCCGGACTCGATACAGACCATGTGATCGTGATGATCACCGCTGTCGATCTCGAACACGGAATGTCCGCCCTCGAAATTGTGCCGCATCACGAGTCCGGCTGACTCGAACTGCGTCAGGACGCGATACACCGTCGCGAGTCCGATGTCCTCACCGGTCGCCAGCAGCTCGCGGTAGATGTCCTCCGCGCTCAGGTGCAGGTCCTTGTTCTTTTCGAGGATTTCGAGAATCTTCAGGCGCGGCAGTGTGACCTTGAGGCCGGCGTTCTTCAGTTCCTGTCGCTGCAACATGGCGGGATTCTCTGGATTGGCCGGTGTCGCGGGCGGCGCTACCGCGACGCGGGTGAAGCGGTTATCATGCGCGCCTATTATGACCGAGTTGCCCCGGCCTCTCCACCGGCGCAGCCGCGGCGAACGCCGAAATCCGTTGCCTGTCAAAGCCTGATATGTCGAAACTGCTCAACAGCACGAGTCGCTTTGTTCTGCTCGCCTGCGCGCTGGCCGTGATGGCCGGTTGTGCCTACCAGGCGCCCCTGTCACAGGGCAACCTGCTGGACCAGGAAGACATCGACCAGCTCGAGGTCGGCATGACGCGAGGACAGGTTAGGTTTCTCCTCGGCACGCCGATGATCGACGATCCGTTTCATCGCGATCGCTGGGACTACGTCTACTTCCTGCGTATCGGTCGCGACAAAGCCGAGTTCAAGCGCTGGATCTCGGTGTATTTCGACGGTGATCTCGTGACCGAGATCGTCAAGGACCAGGAGTTGCGCGCAGACCTGTAGCGCCGGCCCCGGCGCGCCCGCCCGTGTCAGCGCCTGTTTTTCCCGCTGCCCATGATGCCGCCGGCCTGCGCGAGTTGCCGCCTTGCCTCCCGTGGATCGATCGCCAGCGGCCGCAGGATTTCGATGCGGTCGCCGTCTTCGAGACGATGCGCGGTATCCACGGGCGTGCCCCAGACCGCCACGTCGTACGTGAGGAGGTCGAGGTCCGGAAACGCGTCGGCAATCCCGGATCGGCAAATAGCGCCGGCGACCGTGGTGCCCTCCGGCACATCCACCGACAACAGCCGCTGGCGCCCGGTCAGGGCGAACACGACTTCGACCGAGATCGTGCCGGACATGAATGACTCAGCGAGCTCCGTACACCTCAGCGGCGCGACGCGTGAATGCATCGACGAGCGAGTTGCAGGTGTCCTCGAAAAATGCGCCGAACATCAGGTCGACGACGCGACTGTCGAATTCGAAGTCCAGCGACAGCGTGACCTTGCAGCCGTCGTCGCCCAGGGCGTCGAATTGCCAGCCGCCTGACAGGGTACGAAAGGGTCCGCCGACGAGATTCAAGTCTATCGCCTCGTGCCGGCGCATCGTATTGCGCGTCGTGAAGGTCTTGCTAATACCCTTCCGCTCGAGCTCGATCGATGCCTCGACTTCGTCGTCGGTCCGCCGATGCACCGTCGCGCTTCGGCACCAGGGCAGAAAGTCGGGGTAGGCCTCGACGTCGTCGACGAGGCGGTACATTTCGCGCGCGGTGTAAGGCACCAGCGCACTTCGATTCACACGACGCATCGTCATCTTGCGCGGACCGTTACCAATCGCCCGACGGACGCGTCAGGAAATCAGGCCGACGGCGTGAAGGAAAATCGCAAGAATCGCGACAGGGGCCACGTAGCGCGTGAGGAACCGCCACAGTTTGTACTTGCCGCCCGCGCCGCCCAGTTCGTCCGCCGTCGAATTCCGGCACATCACCCAGCCGGCGAAAACACAGATCATCAGCCCGCCGAGCGGCAACAGCACGTTGCTCGTCATGTAGTCGACGTTGTCGTAGATCGTGCCGTGCAGGAAGCGCACGTCGGCCAGCAGGTTGAACGACAGCGCCGAGCCGAGGCCGAGCACCCATATCAGCGTGCCGACCGCTATGGCGGCCCGGGCCCGGGCCTGTTGCCGGTGCTCCACCAGCCACGCGACGCCGGGCTCGATCAGGCCGATTGCCGACGTCCATGCGGCGAACGCGAGCAGCACGAAAAATACTGTGGCAAACAGCGCACCCGCCGGCATCTGGCCGAACGCGAGCGGCAGCGTGTCGAATACCAGTCCCGGCCCCTCGCCCGGGTCGAGTTGGTGGGCGAAGACGAGCGGAAATACCACCAGCCCGGCGAGAATCGCGATCCCGGTGTCAGCGACGACGACGGCACCGGACGACGCCGTGATCGAGGCTTCTTCCGGCCAATAGGCGCCGTAGGCCATGACCGCGCC
>CALKYK010000221.1 GCA_938003715.1 uncultured Gammaproteobacteria bacterium | reverse complement strand
GCGTGGTACAGCACCCGTTCGGCATCGTCCGACAAGAGTGCCGGGTCCAGGCGCGCGTCGCCGTCTAGGCCCGCCTGACGCAGGATGTTCGCAGTGCGCTTGTTCGCGGCGGCGAGGCTCACCGCGGGCTCCATCGCGAAGAATTCCTTCACGGCATCGAGGCGTGCCGTGAAGTCCGCGAGCGACTGCGGCCGGCGAACGCGAACCGCCTCGAACATGTCGGCGGTCAGCGTATCGTCCCGCTCGAGCAGGTAGGAACGCAGCCGTTCGACGATAAAGTCGTAGAGTGCGTTTACGGTTGCGCCGCGGTCCCCGCCCGTTGCCGGCTGCTGCACGACGGCGTCGCGTACCGTTTCACCTAAATCCACGTCGAGCCCGGTCTCGAGCAGAACCCGGATCACACCGAGCGCGGCGCGGCGCAGGCCGAACGGATCGCGATTGCCGGACGGCTTCTTGCCGAGCGCGAAAATGCCGGCCAGCGTATCGAGCTTGTCGGCGACCGCGAGGATCCGGCCCGCCTCCGAAGCAGGCACTGCGTCGCCGGCGAAAGCGGGCTGGTACTGCTCGCCGATGGCGGCAGCGACGACCGGCGTCTCGCCGGCGGCCTCGGCGTAGTAGCGTCCCATCGTTCCCTGCAGCTCGGGAAACTCGCCGACCATGCCGGTCATCAGGTCGCACTTGGCGAGCACGGCCGCACGCGTAACGTCTGCGCTGTCTGCGCCCACCTGTTTGGCCACCAGCCCTGCGAGCGCCGCCACTCGCATGCTCTTGTCGTGGAGCGTGCCGAGCCCCTGTTGGTAGACGACGTTCTTCAGCGCCTCGACGCGATCGCCGAGCGGCGTCTGCCGGTCGGTCTTCCAGAAGAAGGCCGCGTCCGCGAGGCGCGGACGGATGACGCGCTCGTTGCCGTCGCGCACCTGGGCCGGGTCGCGGCTTTCCAGGTTCGACAGCGTGATGAAAACGGGCAGCAGCTCGCCGGCTTCGCGCTCGACGGGGAAGTAGCGCTGGTGGCTGGTCAGAGTCGCGATGATCACCTCGCGCGGCAGCTCGAGGAAACTCTCGTCGAACGCACCGGTGACAGGCACGGGCCATTCCGTCAGCGCGGCAACCTCGTCGTACAGCACGTCGCTGCCGACCGCGGTGCCGCCGGCTTCGTGCGCCGCCGCCTCCACCGCGGCGACGATCAGGCTTCGGCGCGCGTCGAAGTCCGCAATCACGCGGCCCTTTTTCTCCAGCACCGCGGCGTAGCGATCGGGCGCCGGCACCCTGATTTCTCCCGGCGCATGGAAGCGGTGACCGCGGGTCGTGTTGCCTGATTCGATTCCGAAGACCGACGCCTTCACCACCGATTTGCCGTGCAGCAGGAGGAGCCAGTGCACCGGCCGCACGAACTCCGCGTCGCCGTCGCCCCAGCGCATTCTCCTCGGCACCGGCAAACCGTCGAGCGCTTTCTGCACGATACCGGGCAGCAGGCTGGCCGCATCCTGCCCGGCCTCGACGGCATCGTGCACCAGCCATTCTCCGGCGTCCGTCTTCTCGCGACCGAGTGCCTCGACGCCGACGCCCGCCTTTTCCGCGAACGCGAGCGCCGCCCGGGTCGGGCTCCCGTGCTCGTCGAATGCGACTCTGACCGGCGGGCCCTTGTGCCGGACCGCCCGGTCTTCCTGGCGCCCCGCGAGCGCGGCGACCTCGAGCGCGAGCCGGCGCGGGCTGGCAAAGGCATGAACGTCGCCATGCTCGAGCCGCGCCTCGGCGAGGCCGGTCACTACGCCATCTGCGTAAGCGTCCCGCAGCGACCTGAGCGCTTTCTGCGGCATCTCTTCGGTGCCGACCTCGATCAGCAGGTCGTTCGCCTTGCTCATGCGCTGGCGATCTTTTTCGCGACCGACGCCACCATCGGGAAGCCGAGGGCTTCGCGGCTTGCGTAATAGGCTTCGGCCACGCCGCGCGCGATCGTCCGCACGCGCAGGATATAGCGCTGTCGCTCGCTGACCGAGATCGCCTGCCGCGCGTCGAGCAGGTTGAACGTGTGCGACGCGGTCAGCATCTGTTCGTACGCCGGCAGCGCGAGGCCCGCCTCGACGAGGCGCTTGCTCTCGCTCTCGGCATGGTCGAACGCGCCGAACAGCGATTCGATGTCGGCCAGCTCGAAGTTGTACTTCGACTGCTCGACCTCGTTCTGGTGATAGACGTCGCCGTAGCTGATGCGGCCGAGCGGCCCGTCGGTCCAGGTGATGTCGAAGATGCTCTCGACCGACTGCAGGTACATCGCGAGTCGTTCGAGGCCGTAGGTGATCTCCCCCGTCACCGGCCGACACTCGAGCCCGCCCACCTGCTGGAAGTAGGTGAACTGCGTGATCTCCATGCCGTTCAGCCAGACCTCCCAGCCGAGGCCCCAGGCGCCGAGCGTCGGCGATTCCCAGTTGTCCTCGACGAAGCGGATGTCGTGCACCAGTGGATCGATGCCGATCGCCTCGAGCGAGCGGAGGTACATCGCCTGGATGTCGTCCGGAGACGGTTTGATCACCACCTGGTACTGGTAGTAGTGCTGCAGCCTGAACGGGTTGTCGCCGTAGCGACCGTCGGTCGGCCGGCGGCTCGGCTGCACGTAGGCGGCGCTCCAGGGCTCCGGCCCGATCGCGCGCAGGAACGTCGCCGGGTGAAAGGTGCCGGCGCCCATCTCCATGTCGTAGGGCTGGACGATGACACAGCCGCGCTCCGCCCAGAACTGCTGCAGCGCCAGAATCAGCTCCTGAAAGGTCTGCATCAGGGCGGTTTTTCCTTGGGTTTCAGACGATTTCCAAGCGCCGGGCGCTTTCAAGCCGCGCAGTATACCGGGAACCGGAGCAGGCGAAACAGCAGGCCGGAGGCCCAGGTCCGCAGGCCCGGTACTGCCATCGCCGCGCCCGACGATGGCGGTCCAGGTCGGTGCAAGACGTCGCGTTTTGCACTACTATAGTGCGGTCCGGATCGGCCTTGCACTGCCCTGGTGCAAGGCCTCGGTCTGCTCGGGGGAACATCTGCATAGCAATCAAGCGCTTGCCGGTGCGGCCACCGTGGCACGCTTCCTGCACTCCTTGGGGACAAACGGGCAGGTCCCGGTACGCGGCGTGGAGGCGCGTGCCCGGCCGGTCCTTTTCTTTTTTTGCAATACAACCGGAGGAACCCGTCATGACCGCCGCTGAGGTAATCGGCCTGATAAAAGAAAAAGACGTCAAATTCATCGATTTTCGCTTCACCGACACGAAGGGGAAGGAGCAGCATGTAACGGTGCCGGCGAGGATCGTCGACGAGGACCTCTTCGAGGAAGGGAAGATGTTCGACGGATCGTCGATCGCCGGCTGGAAGGGCATCAACGAGTCGGACATGATCCTGCTGCCCGATTCCGCGTCCGCGGTCGTCGATATCTTTTCCGAGGACACGACGGTCAACCTGCGCTGCAACGTCATCGAGCCCTCGACCATGCAGGGCTACGATCGCTGTCCCCGTTCGCTCGCGGAACGCGCCGAGGCCTACCTGAAGTCGACCGGCATTGCGGACAAGGCGTACTTCGGCCCGGAAAACGAGTTTTTCGTTTTCGATGACGTGCGCTGGGACGACAACATGCAGGGCGCGTTCTACTCCGTCGACTCGGCCGAAGGCGCCTGGAACACCAGCCGCAGCTACGAGGATTCCAACACCGGCCACAGGCCGACGGTCAAGGGCGGCTACTTTCCGGTGCCGCCGGTCGACTCGCTGCACGACGTGCGCTCCGCGATGTGTCTCGCGCTGGAGGAAATGGGTCTCGTGACCGAGGTGCATCACCACGAGGTCGCCACCGCCGGACAGTGCGAAATCGGCGTACTGTTCAACACGCTCGTGCGCAAGGCGGACGAGGTACAGATCCTGAAGTACGTCGTGCACAACGTCGCGCACAGCTACGGCAAGACCGCGACTTTCATGCCGAAGCCGCTGGTGAACGACAACGGCAACGGCATGCACGTGCACCAGTCTCTGGAAAAAGGCGGCAAGAACCTGTTCACCGGCGACGGCTACGGCGGCCTGTCCGACACCGCGCTGTACTACATCGGCGGCATCATCAAGCACGCCAAGGCGCTGAACGCGTTCACGAATCCTGCCACCAACAGTTACAAGCGGCTGGTGCCCGGGTTCGAGGCGCCGACGATTCTCGCCTACTCGGCGCGCAATCGCTCCGCGTCGATACGCGTGCCCTACGTCGCAAACCCGAAAGCGCGTCGCATCGAGGTGCGCTTCCCGGATTCGATGGCGAACCCGTACCTCGCGTTTTCCGCGATGATGATGGCGGGCCTGGACGGCATCCAGAACAAGATCCATCCGGGCGACGCGATGGACAAGGACCTTTACGACCTGCCGCCGGAAGAAGAGAAGGACCTTCAGCACGTCGCGTTCTCCCTCGACGAAGCGCTCTTGTCCCTCGACGAGGATCGCGCCTTCCTGAAGGCTGGCGATGTGTTCAGCGACGACCTGATCGACGCCTACATCGACCTCAAGATGGAAAACGTCACGCGCTTGAGGATGACGACCCACCCGGTCGAGTTCGACATGTACTACAGCCTTTGACGGCTACGGCCCAGGCCGCCGGGAGACGGGCCCGGCGGCCGGCCAAAAGCCCGCAAATTGCTCAAAAACTGTGACCCGACCGGCACTTTATCGCCCGGCATCTGGTCAAAATCGAGACAGCGCTGCTATGCTAACTTCATGCTTGTGCGGACATTTATCGGCCTCCTCGCGATACTCGCCTCCGGCGCCCTCATGGCGCAGGCGTATCGCTGGGTGGACGAAAACGGCGTTGTGCATTACTCCGATCGTCCGCAGGAAGGCGCCGAACAGATCGTCCTGCCCCGCAACAACACGCGCTTCCGCTCGGTCGTTCCGCCACGCCGCAATACGGACGCCAGTGCGGAGCAGGAGCAAAGCGGTCCGTTCGGCTACGAGACGATCGAGATCGCATCGCCCGCGCCGGAAGAGACACTGTGGAACATAGAGGGCGTCCTGAGCGTGCAGCTTCGGGTGCAGCCGGGGCTGCAGCCGGGCCACCGGGTACGGGTGTATTTCGACGGCGAACCGCGGATGGTGAACGGCACGAGCTTCCAGATCGAGGAGGTCTACCGGGGCGTGCACAACATCCAGGCGGAGATCCTAGACGAGAACGGCGCCCTGATGGGCCGCAGCCTGCCGAACCGGTTCTACGTGCAGCAGAATTCGATCGTCACGCCGAACTAGGCGACCCGCCCGGCTCCGAAAAGAAATCTTCCGGCGGTGATCCGCCGCCGTCCGCGATCGTGGACGGCCTGTCCACCGGCGTCATCATCGTCGACCGCAATCTCCTGATCGTCAGCCTGAACCCGGCCGCCGAAAACCTGCTCGGCATCAGCGCGTCGCGCGCCCGCCGCCAGCCACTGATGCTGCTGCTCGGCGACGACGCCGAATTCGGCGACGTGCTGCAGCGCGTACTCGCGACCGGTACCACTTACGCCAATGACATGCGGCTCGCACCGAGCGAGGCGTCCAGCGAAGAAAAGCTCGTCGACTGCCGCGTGTCGCTGCTCGAGTCGCCGCAGAGCGACGCGGTGCTGCTGGTCGAGATGAGCGACGTGACGCGCCGCGATCGCATCAGCCGCGAAAACGCACTGTTGATCCAGCACGGCGCGGGCCGGCAGATGATTCGTCAGCTCGCACACGAGATAAAGAATCCGCTCGGCGGCCTGCGCGGTGCCGCACAGCTTCTCGAACGGCAGCTCGACGCGGACGAGCTGAAGGAGTACACGAGCGTCATCATCAGCGAGGCGGACCGGCTCGCGACATTGGTCGACACGCTGCTCGGGCCCGGCGGGCCGCCGAACAAGCAACCGGTCAACGTGCACGAGCTGATCGAGTACGTGCTGCGCCTGGTCGAGCCGGAAAAAGGGCCCGGCGTGGTCGTGCACCGCGACTACGATGCCGGCCTGCCGGACCTGCATCTCGACCGCGACCAGATGGTGCAGGCGCTCCTGAATCTCGTGCAGAACGCGCTGACCGCGCTGGGCGAACAGGGGCGGCTCCGCCTGCGCACCCGCGCGGTGC
>CALKYK010000220.1 GCA_938003715.1 uncultured Gammaproteobacteria bacterium | reverse complement strand
ACCCGGCGTTGCGCGTCTATCTCTATCACATTCCGCCGATCGAGCAGGTGGGCTATTCGGCGGACCTGATTGAGCGCCTGATCAACGCCTATCCCGGCACGGTCGTCGGCATCAAGGATTCTTCGGGCGACTGGAACAACACGCTCGCAATGCACGAGCGTCAATGGGACGACTTCCGGATTTTCGTCGGCAGCGAGTCCTTTCTGCTCGCCAACATGCGGGCGGGCGGCGCCGGCTGTATTTCCGCAACGGCGAACGTCAACCCTGCCGCTATCGACAGACTGTACCGCGACTGGCAATCCGACGGCGCGGATCGCCTGCAGGAGGAACTCGACACGATCCGCGGCACGATGATGCGCTGGCCGATGATCCCGGCGCTGAAGGCAACCATCGCCGCCTGGTCCGGCAATGACGACTGGCGCCGCGTGCGGCCGCCGCTGGTTCCGCTGGACGAAGCAGGCCGGTCCGATCTGGTCGCCGCGCTGCGGGAGAAAAACTTCGAGATGCCGGGCTTGTATCGCGGCTAGCGCAACCAGCCGCGTTTTTTGACCCGGTTCGAGTACCAGATCAGCGCCGCCCCGATCACGACGACGGCGATTACGGTGATCATTTCCGGCATCGCCATTACGGCCAGCGCATCCGTCATCAGGAATGCGTGCCCGAACTGGATCACCAGTGCGACGAATGACACGATGAAGGCCGGGAACGCCCAGGTGTTTCGCAGCAGCAGCAGAACGGAGCCGACCACACCGCCGTTAGTCGCAATAGCATAGGCGGACGTCGCCCAGAGCGGTACGTTTTCGTACAGCGCCCGGCGCTCGGGCGACATTTCGGCAAGCGCTTCGGGTGACAGCGTTACCTGAGCGACGTAGGTCATTACTCCTACCAGATTCCAGACGAGTGCCAGGCCACCGATCCACCAGAATGACTTCGGCAGGCCGCCATTTTCGGTGCCTTCGGACATGACGATCCCCTTTTGTGTGTTTGATTGTTATCGGGGTGCAGCCGGTATCTTCCGCCGTATCGCGGTGCGGATCAAGCCGGTGTGAATGTCAGGCCGATTTTCGTTTCGTCTTGCGGCGCCGCGGCCGCGGCGCCATTTTTTTCACCGCGTTGTAGCGAAAACAGCCGACGACATGATCGTTGACGAGCCCCGTCGCCTGCATATGAGCGTACACGATCGTCGAGCCGACGAACTTGAAACCGCGCGCCTTCAGGTCCTTGCTGAGCGCATCCGACTCTTTCGACGTCGCCGGGATCTCCGCGTCCTTGCGGAAGCGATTCTGGATCGGCTCGCCGTCGACGAATCCCCAGATGTAATCCGAGAAACTGCCGAACTCTTCCTGCACGGCTAGAAACGCCTTCGCGTTGGTCACCGCGGCGGTGACTTTCTGCCGGTTCCTGACGATGCCGGGATCGGTGAGTATTTTCTCGATGCGCTTGTTGGTGAAGCGCGCCACCTTTGCCGGATCGAATTCAGCGAAGTTGCGGCGGTAGCCCTCACGCTTGCGCAGGATCGTGAGCCAGCTGAGGCCGGCCTGCGCACCTTCGAGAATCAGGAACTCGAACTGCACGCGATCGTCGCGAACGGGCACGCCCCACTCGCGGTCGTGGTACTCGATGTACTCGAGGTTTGTTTCCCCGGCCCATGCGCAACGCGTGATTTTCCTGGCCATGTCCTGCTCCGGAATTGCGAATGCCTAATCGATGTTAGCAGGCACGGGCTTGCGCGACAGCCGTCAATTCTCGATGTCCGATATAAAAAAGGGCCCGCATCTGCGGGCCCTTTTCGTCCTTCCTGGCGCAGCCGTGCTTAGTTGGAACCGCACTTGCCTTCGCCACACTTGCCTTCTGCTTCCTTGTCGCCGCCACAGGAGCCTTCCGCTTCCTTGTCGCCGCCGCAGGAGCCTTCCGCTTCCTTGTCGCCGCCACAGGAGCCTTCCGCTTCCTTGTCGCCGCCACAGGAACCTTCCGCTTCCTTGTCGCCGCCGCAGGAACCCTCTGCTTCCTTGTCGCCGCCACAGGAACCTTCTGCTTCCTTGTCGCCGCCGCACTTGCCTTCACCGCAAGAGCCTTCGGCTTTCTTGGCATCGCCTTCCTTGTCGCCGCCACACTTGCCCTCGCCACATGAACCTTCCTGGGCACCAAGCAGATAGCCTGAGCTCAACGTGGTCAGTGCGAACGGGCTGACGCCTGTGTCGGCCTGCGCTGTCGAGGCTACGGCGAACGATCCCGCCAGAGCCGTGCCGACGGCCAGTGCTACAGGTTTTGCAATTTGCTTCTCAGCCATTTCCTTCTCCTACCTTTTCTTTCACATGCCGTTTTCGGTATGTGTACAAGCCCGTTCCCCCGGGCATTCGGTCAATCGAGCGATCAGATGCTCCACTCGACTGAATCCACAACTCGTTGTTCGATTTCCTGCAAACGCTCTTCGCGTTCGCCGATGATCGCGATACTGCCCTTGCCGACCGGCAGGATGACACCACGCACGCTATCGCCCTCGAGCGGTACGGCGCCGGACACCATCTCTTCCGGCATCAGCAACACGGTGACCGGCCCTTTCTCGCCCTGTATGACCAGGTGCGGGACCGTCTTGCCGTTGATGACGCAGCTCTTCGCATACGTGACCAGACCAACGTCGCGATCTATCGTTCCAATAGTCGGTGGCACAACACTTGTCAAACTGTCGTCAGATACCGACACGTTCGTGACGACCAGTGCCTGCGGTTCGTGATCGAGGTGTTCAAGCACTTCGGCGGCAAGCATCTGGTGGCCAATCTCGGTGTCGGAGACCGGCAACAGCTGCACCAGCAGGAACGCGGCGAGGACGACGCTCGCGGCGATGCCCGCCCAGGCAGGCAGCGAAAAATTTCTCACCTGGCGTCGCGGCATGCGCACGACGTTCTCGGCTTCGAGATCCGGCAGATCCGGCATCGCGAGCGGCGGCACGTCGATCTTCAGCGCGCGCTCGATGCGCGCGTCGAAGGCGCGCATCGCGTCGCGGTAGTCGGTGCAGGAAACACAGGCAGCCGCGTGTTCGGCGCCGTTCTCGAACGACTCCGTCGGGTCTGCTGCAATGGCCTCTTTGTATTCGTTACAGTTCATGTTTCCTGTGCGGAAGCGCTCACGCAGCCGCCTCCTTTTCCACGATTGCCTTCAGCTTCAGCCGCGCCCGGTGCAAACGCGTCAGCACCGCGCCCGGCTTGATGCCGATCAACTCCGCGATTTCCTTCGTGCTGTGGCCCAGTAATACCTGCAGCACGAGGGGCTCGCGGTAGTCGTCGTCGAGCCGGAAGATTGCCTGTCGCAACTCATCCAGCTCGCCGTCGTCCGTCTCCGCCAACAGCGCCGACTGTGCCGGCGTCAGGTTGTCGATATCGACGGTCTCCAGCCGCTTGCGCTCGAAGTAGCGGGCGTTCTCACGCCTGACGATCGTCAGCACCCACGGCTTCGCGGCATCGTCGTCGCGCAGTGCATCGAGCGACTTCCACGCGCGCAGCAGTGCCTCCTGCACGACCTCTTCGGCGATGCCGGGGTCGCGGCTCAACCAGGTCGCATAGCGATACATGTCCTGGTAGAAGCCTGCGACCACCTGGTCGAAGCGCTTTCGGCGCTCCGGCAGCGCGGCACGGCTGGTCATGCGAGGTGACCCGAAGGCTTGATCATTTATTACCCGGCATTGGTGTTTTTGTGATTCAGGCGTGGAAACCCTACCGAAATACAGGGAAAATCCAAGGTCCGGCGATGTAAGACATTGATATGAGTGAATTTCCGCACTCTTTGTTCCCACGAATTCGCATGCGCCGCAGCCGTGCGAGCGCAAGCCTCCGGGCGCTGGTGGCGGAAACCCGGCTCGAGCCTTCCGATCTCGTCTACCCGGTGTTCGTCCTCGACGGCAAAGGCCGGCGCGAACCGGTCGAGTCGATGCCGGGCGTCGAGCGCCTGTCGATCGACGGGCTGACCGAGGTCGCGGCGGAAGCGAGCGCGCTCGGTATCCCGGCGATGGCGCTTTTCCCGGTGATCGACGCCGATCAGAAGTCGCCGGACGGTGCCGAATGCGCCAACCCGGACGGCCTCGTCCCGCGCGCGGTCGCCGCGCTGAAGTCGGCGCAGCCGGACCTGGCCGTCATCACCGACGTCGCACTCGATCCTTACACGACGCACGGGCAGGACGGCATCATCGACGATTCGAATTACGTGCTGAACGACGAAACGGTCGCGATGCTGGTGCGCCAGGCACTGTGTCACGCCGCGGCCGGCGCCGACATCGTCGCACCGTCCGACATGATGGACGGCCGCGTCGGCGCGATTCGCGATGCGCTGGAAGACGCCGGCCATCGCAACACGCTGATCCTCGCCTACGCCGCCAAGTACGCGTCCTGTTTCTATGGCCCGTTCCGCGACGCGGTCGGTTCCGCGGCGAACCTCGGCAAGGGCGACAAGCGCAACTACCAGATGGACCCGGCCAATTCCGACGAGGCGCTGCGCGAAGTCGGTCTCGATATTGCCGAGGGCGCGGACCTCGTGATGGTCAAGCCGGCGCTTCCCTATCTCGACGTAATCCGCCGCGTCCGGGACACATACGGTGTGCCGACGCTCGCCTACCAGGTCAGCGGCGAGTACTCGATGCTGAAAGCCGCAGCCGGCAACGGCTGGCTCGACGAGCGGGCCGCGGTACTCGAGGCGCTGACTTCGATACGGCGCGCCGGCGCCTGCGCGATCCTGAGCTATTTCGCGCTCGACGCCGCCCGCTGGCTGGCGAAGTAGGCAGGCATGGCGGCCGCGATCGATCGCTACGGGGTAATGGGCTACCCGGTTTCGCACAGCCGCTCGCCGGTGATTCACCGGCTGTTCGCACTGCAGACCCGGCAGAACATTCAGTACGAACTGCTGCAGGTCGCGCCGGACAAGCTCGAGACCGCGGTACGGCAGTTCGGCCGCACCGGCGGCAAGGGATTGAACATCACGGTGCCGCACAAAAGCGAGATCGTGAAACTCGTCGACGAGATGAGCGAGCGCGCGACGCTGGCCGGCGCGGTCAACACACTCGTCTATTGCGAAGACGGCCTGTTCGGCGACAACACCGACGGCATCGGTTTGCTTCGCGACCTGACGATCAACCACGACATGAAGCTCGAAGACGCAAACGTACTGATCCTCGGTGCCGGCGGTGCGACGCGCGGCATCGTCGCACCCCTGCTCGAAGCACGCGTCGCCTCGCTCGTCATCGCGAACCGCACGCTGTCCAAGGCGAAGGCGCTGGCCCAGCACTTCTCGAAGTTCGGTGTCGTCAGCGCCTGTCGCTTCAAAGAGGTACGCTCGGTGCCTACTTACGACCTGATCATCAACGCGACCTCGGCCGGACTGAAAGGAGAAATACCGCCGTACCCGGAAGCGGCGATCCAGAAGAATTCCTTCTGTTACGACCTGTCCTACGGCCTGACGCCGACGCCGTTCACGCAGTGGGCGGCGAAGCACGGCGCGAAACACGCGGTCATGGGCTGGGGCATGCTGGTGGAACAGGCGGCCGAGTCGTTCTACATCTGGCGCAATGTCCGTCCGGACACCGCGCCGGTGCTGAAACAGCTGACCGTCAGCGCCGCCTGACGAACGTCAGCGCATCGTCACCAGCTCTTCGGCGCTGGTCGGATGGATCGCGACGGTATCGTCGAACTGCCGTTTCGTCGCGCCCATGCGCACAGCGACCGCGAATCCCTGCAGCATTTCGTCGACGCCGTCGCCGATCAGGTGGCAGCCGACGATGCGCTCCTCTTCGCCGGTCACGATGAGTTTCATCGCTGTTTCGATCTTCTCCTCGCTGAACGCGTACAGCATCGGATTGAAGCGCGTCTCGTAGATCTTCAGGTCGCTGCCGTACTCGACCCGCGCTTCTTCCTCGGTCAGGCCGACGGTCCCGATGGGCGGATGGGTGAAGATCACGGTCGGTATCGTGTGATATTCGAGGCGCCGGTCCTGCATGCCGCCGTACAGCCGGTCCGCGAGCCGCCGCCCGGCGGCGATCGCGACCGGCGTCAGCGCCTGGCGACCGGTGACGTCGCCGATCGCGGTGATGTGTTCGACGTTCGTCTGCTGCCATTCGTCGACCGGCACGAAGCCACGTTCGTCCATTGTCACGCCTGCCGCGTCGAGGTTCAGGTTCCCGGTCGCCGGCGCCCGTCCGACTGCCCAGACCACGGCATCGAAGTGGCCGTATTCCTGGCCGTCGGCGGTGCACACGACGAGGCCCTCATCAGTCTCCTGTAGTGAATGCGGCGTGATCCCGGTCTCGAGGAGGATGCCGCTCTTCTGCATCGCGAGCTGCACGGTTTCGCGCAGCATGTAGTCGAAGCTGCGCAGCACACCTTCCTTGCGCACGAGTATGGTCGTTTCCGCACCGAGCGAGTTGAATACGCCCGCAAGCTCGACCGACACGTAGCCGCTGCCGACAAGCGCCACCCGCCGCGGCATCTCCCCGAGCTCGAAGAACCCGTCCGAGGTGATGCCGAGCTCCGCGCCCTCGATGTCCGGCACGATCGGGTAGCCGCCGGTTGCGATCGCGAAGCGGTCCGCCGTAATACGCTGCCCGTCGACGGCAACCGTGTGCGCATCCTCGAACGCAGCGTACCCCTTTATATAAGTGACGCCACGACGGTCCAGATTGTTCTCGTAGATGTCGTTCAGGCGGCTGATATAGGCATCACGGCGTTCCTTCAGGACACCCCAGTCGTGCCCGTCGAGCGACACGCTGAATCCCCAGTCGTCGGCGTGCCGAACCAGGTGCGCGTGGTGGGCCGCGTACCACATGATCTTCTTCGGCACGCAGCCGACATTCACGCAGGTGCCACCCAGGGGGCCGGACTCGATGACCGCGGCCCGGACCCCGTACTCTGCTGCCCGCTGTGCGTGGGCAAGCCCGCCGCTGCCGCCGCCGATAACAACAAGATCGAATTTTTCCGTCACGTTCTTTCCTTGTACTGGTGGCGCGCCTGCCCGCGCATACCGCTGTGATACCATCCTGCCGCGTATTCCCACCCCCAGGTCACGATGAGCAACCCGCTTCTGGAAACTACCGTTCTGCCTGATTTTGACGAGATCCGGCCCGAGCACGCGCGGCCGGCGCTCGAGAAGATCATTGCAGAGCAGCGGCAAAAAATTGCCTCGCTGCTCGAGGACGCGACTGCACGCGATTTCGACTCGCTGGTCAAGCCCCTCGAGGAAATGCGCCACGAACTGTCACGAGCCTGGTCGCCGGTCAGCCACCTTCAAGCCGTGCTCGAGGATCCGGCGTGGCGCGACGCATACAACGACGTGCTGCCGTTGATGACCGAGTTCGACACGGAAATATCACAGAACAGGAAACTGTACGAAGCGTACCGGGACGTCGCGGAAAAACTGCCCGAGGATGCCGACCCGGCACAAAGTGCGCTGCTGAAGCAGGCGCTGCGCGATTTCCGCCTCGCGGGCGTCGCGCTCGATGCGGCGGAGAAGGAGCGCTATCGCGAAATCATGCAGTCCCTCGCCGCTGCGCAGGCACGTTTCAGCCAGAACGTGCAGGACGCCACCGATGCGTGGTTCTACCGGACCGACGACGAGGCAGAGCTGGCCGGCCTGCCGGAGCTGGTGCTCGAGCGCGCCCGTGCGACCGCCGAGGAGCACGGTGAGGACGGTTTCAGGATCGTACTCGACTTCCCGAACTTCCAGGCGGTGATGACGCACGCCGAAAACCGTTCGCTGCGGCGCGAGTTCTACCACGGGTGGATGACACTGGCGTCCGACCAGGGCAAGGACCCGGCATGGGACAACAGCGCGCTGATCGAGGAGATCCTCGCGCTGCGCCACGAAGCCGCGCAGCTGACCGGGTTCGACAATTACGCGCAGTATTCGCTGGCGACGAAAATGGCGGGCAGCGTGGAGGAGGTCCGCGAGTTCCTGAGCGAGCTCGGCAAGCGTTCCCGCGCCAGCGCGCTGCGGGAACTCGACGAAATCCGGCAGGCGGCGAGCTTCGACCCGCAGGGCTGGGACATCCCCTACTACCTCGAGAAAGCGAAGCAGGAGAAGTTCGACATCTCCGTCGAGGAGCTGCGCGCGTACTTCCCGGTGACCGAAGTGAAGGCCGGACTGTTCGGCGTCGCGGAGAAACTGTACGGCCTGTCGGTCGTCGAGAACCCGGACGTGCGCGGCTGGCACGAAGATACGCGTTACTACGAGCTGCGTGACGCCGACGACGCGCTGGTCGGCAGCTTCTACA
>CALKYK010000219.1 GCA_938003715.1 uncultured Gammaproteobacteria bacterium | reverse complement strand
TTTCTGCAGGATCACGTTGGCGGGTTTGACGTCGCGATGGACGACACCGCGCTCGTGCGCGGCCTCGAGCGCGCGGGCGATTTGCACGAGCAGCTTGCGGCTGGTGTCGACTTCCAGCGGTCCCTCGCTGGCGATCACGTCGGCGAGATTGCGACCGTCCACGTGCTCCATGACGATGTATGGAACGCCGCTGTCGAGTTCGCCGACGTCGTGGACCTGGGTGACGTGGGGATGCGAGATACGCGCCGCGGCCTGCGCCTCGCGCACGAAACGCTGCCGGCTCACGTCGTCGCGCGCGAGTTCCTCGCGCAGCACCTTGACGGCAACCAGCCGTCCCAGGCGCTGGTCACGGGCGAGGTAGACGCCGCCCATCGCACCGCGCCCGATCAGGCGCAGGACTTCGAGGCCATCGGGGGCCGTTCCTTCGGCAAGACTGGATCGCGGATCTGGCACCGTCTGCTCCGGCCGGTCTGGGTGCTCCCGTCGTCGAAGTGTCCGGAAGCGGTCTCAATGATAGCCATGGCCCGCGTTTCGGCGCCACCGGCCTCAAAGCCGGCATTTCGTCAAACCCCGGGCCGGTCGCCGGCCGGATTTGCTAAGCTTGGCCGATCCTGCAGCGCCCTATAACAAGAAGCAAACGAAGCGCTGCAGCCGCTGTCCAACCAGGACAGCAGGAATAAAAGAACAAGAGCCTACGAGGAGCGATCGATGGAAACAGGCTGGATCCAGGTGTTCATACTCACCCTGGCGCAGTGCGTCGCGCCCGAGGGCAAGATGGTGTGCCAGCAGGAGCGTGTCGAATTCCAGTTCGCCAGCGAGGAGGACTGCCGCGGCGCGCTGATGCAGATGCTCGACTACGCGGCACGGACCGACAACGTCATCGTCGACCGGCAGCGCTCGTCGTGCCGTGTCGCGGTACGCGAGGCGCGCGTGTTCGCCAGCGGCGACGACGCCCGGGCGGCGCTCGGTGACGCCGACGACGTCGTCCTGATCGAAGGCGAGGCGCCGCGGCCCGACTTCACCCAGGCGGCCCACCGCGAACGCCTCGAGCGCCTGCGCTCATGCGAGGAAACGGGCGGCACGGCACCGTGCAAGATCGGTGAAATCATCATCGAGCCGGCGGTCGAGGAAAAAATCGAGGTCTGGCGCCGCGCCAACTGAGTCGCGGGCCGGCTCAGCGTTTTTTCAGAAGCACGTAGACCGCGCCGGTGCCGCCGTCGACCTGACGCGCGGAAACGAACGCCTGCACGGCCGGCCAGCGCCGCAGGCGGCTATTGACCATCGCTTTCAATACCGGGCCGCGAACGCCCGATCCGTGCCCCTTGCCGTGCACCACCCGCACACAGGTGCGGCCGCGCGCGTGACATTCGTCGATGAACTCACGCAGCGCCTGTTCCGCTTCCGCGGCGGTCATGCCGTGCAGGTCGAGTTCGTCCTGCACGCTGTAGCTGCCGCGTGACAGCCGGCGCATCGTCCTGCGGCCGACCGCGGCGCGACTGAAGCGCAGGCGTTCCCCGGCGCCGGTTTCGACGTCGTCGACGTCGGCCGCCAGGCTTTCTTCGAGTACCGCACGTTCATCGGCGCGGGCGAAGCGGGCGCGCGGCGGAGCGCGGCGTCTGGGTGCCGGTACCCGCCGCTCCGCATCGAGCGGTTTCGAGTCGCCGAACAGGCGCCTGAAGAGCCCGCTGTCGTCGTTGTCGTCGTCGCTGTCGTGCATGGGTGGCAGCCGCCGGCCGCTAGGGGATTTCCGGATGGCATCGAGTATAGTGTGCGCGGCCCCGGCAGCGGAGTACCGCGTCGGCTATCGGTGAAGAGAACGGTGCATTCAGCTACACGTGAAAATACTGGTCAGTAACGACGACGGCTACCTCGCGAAAGGGATCAACGTGCTGGCCGCGCCGCGGGCCGGAGTCGGCGAGGTCACGGTGGTCGCACGGGATCGCAACCCGTCGGGCGCCAGCAATTCGCTGAACCTGCACGCGCCGCTGCGCGTGCAGCGCATCGACGAGCGGCGCTACTCGGTCAACGGCACGCCGTCCGATTGCGTGCACCTGGCGCTGACGGGGCTGCTCGACGAGGATCCGGACCTCGTCGTTTCCGGCGTCAACCACGGCGCAAACCTGGGCGACGACGTCATCTACTCCGGCACCGTGGCCGCCGCGACGGAAGGGCGTTTCCTGGGCCTGCCCGCGATCGCCGTATCGCTTATCGGTCGCGGCGCCCGGCACTTCGAGACGGCGGCGCGCGTGGCCGCCGAGCTGGTGCAGAAACTCGCCGAGCGGCCGCTGCCGAGCGACCTCATGCTGAACGTCAACGTGCCGGATTTGCCGTACGACGAGCTCGCGGGCATCGAGGTGACGCGACTCGGGTTCCGGCACCGCTCCGAGGCGGTGGTCAAGACCCGCGATCCGCATGGCCGCACGATCTACTGGATCGGTCCGGCCGGCGCCGGTCAGGATGCGGGGCCCGGAACCGATTTCGCCGCTGTGGAGTCGAAGCGCGTCTCGGTGACGCCGCTCAAGGTCGACCTGACCCGCCACGAGGCGCTCGACACGCTCAGGCGCTGGATCGACGGCGAGTGAAGCGCAACCCGAATATCCGCGGCATCGGCATGACCTCGGCCCGCACACGCGACCGACTGGTCGAGCGACTGCGCCGGCACGGCATCCGGTCCGCCGCGGTGCTCGAGCAGATCCGCAACGTGCCGCGGCACCTGTTCGTCGACGAGGCGCTAGCGAGCCGCGCCTACGAAGACACCGCGTTGCCGATCGGCCACGGCCAGACGATCAGCCAGCCGTACGTCGTAGCGCGCATGACCGAGTCCCTGCTCGACGGCTTCGACGGCGAGTCGGTGCTGGAAATCGGCACCGGCTGCGGCTACCAGACCGCGGTGCTCGCGCCGCTGGTCAAGCGCGTCTTTACCGTCGAGCGCATACGCGAGCTGTACCGGCGCGCGCAGCAAAGGCTGCGCGAACTCGACATCTACAACGTGCAGTTCCGTCTCGGCGACGGCTGGCAGGGCTGGCCGAAACACGCACCCTACGACGGCATCCTGGTCGCCGCCGCGGCGCCCGAAGTGCCGCAACGCCTGCTCGAGCAGCTCGCCCCCGGCGGCCGCCTGGTGATGCCGGTGGGGCCGTCCGGCTGCCAGGACCTGGTGCTGGTCAGCCACCGCGAGGATCGCTACGAGCAGGTCTCGCTCGGCGCCGTCAGCTTTGTGCCTTTGGTCAAAGGAAAGTAGATAAGAATCAGCATGATATTTTCACTAATTAACATGCTTTCTAGATCGAATATCGAGGCCGGCGCCTGAGCATGCGGCTGTTCGGTCCCCTGTACGATCGCGTCATCGGCTGGTCGCGCCACCCGCACGCGACGCGCTATCTCGGTGCGATGAGCTTCGCCGAGTCGTCCTTTTTCCCGATTCCGCCGGACGTGATGCTGGCGCCGATGTGCCTGGCCGACCGCTCGCGCGCGTTTCGATTTGCCGCCATCACCACGATCACCTCGCTGCTCGGCGGCATTGCCGGATACGGGATCGGCTACTTCCTGTTCGAGAGTATCGAGCCCTGGCTCGCCGAGTCGCGCTACTGGACGGCCTACGTCACCGGCAAGACCTGGTTCGACCGCTACGGTGTCTGGGCCGTGTTCGTCGCCGGCTTTTCGCCGATCCCGTACAAGATCTTCACGATCGCCGCCGGCGTTGCGGCACTGAACTTTCCCGGCTTCGTGCTGGCGTCGTTCATCGGCCGCGGCGCACGCTTCTATCTCGTCGCCGGGCTGGTCGTTGCAGGCGGGGAACGGATGGAAAAGGCGATCCCGCGCTACGTCGAACAAATCGGTTGGGCCGTGGTTGCATTGGCGGTACTGGTCGGCGGCTTTATCATGCTCCGACAGGCTTAATCAGAGTCTCCTTGGATCCAGCGGCGAAGTCTTGGGCAGATGAAAGCGGCAGCAATTCCCGCCGGCGCGGTACGGGCGCTGTGTGTCGTGGCGCTCTGCGCGCTGCTTCAGGCCTGCTTCGGCAACGCGCGCTGGGACCACACGCCACGCGATGTGCACATCGTGCGCGTGTGCAATACGCTGTACACGATTGCGTTCCGCTACGGGCGCGACTACCGCGACCTGGCGCGCTGGAACCGGCTCGGCGACGGCTCGCTGATCTATCCGGGGCAGGCGATTCGCCTGACGCCGCCCGCCCGTGGGGCCACACCGCCACGGCAGAGCGCCCCGGTGGCCGCACCGCCGCGGCCGGCGCCGCCGCCGGCCTGGAGCTGGCCGACGCCGGGCGCGGTGGCGGCCGGATTCGACGAGGCGCCGGGAAACGGCGCAGGCATCCTGATTCGTGGCGACCGCGGGCAGGCGATTCGCGCCGCCGCCGACGGCCGCGTCGTGTATTCCGGCGGTGGACTAATCGGATACGAACAGCTTATTATCATCAAGCACAACGACACTTACCTGAGTGCTTACGGGCACAACGCGTCGCTGCTGGTCAAAGAAGGTGAGGCAGTCAAAAAAGGCCAGCGCATAGCGACCATGGGTGAAGGGCCGGGGCGGCTGCCGGGTTTGCACTTCGAAATCCGGCGCAACGGCAAGCCGGTTGACCCGCGACAGTATCTGCCTGCGAGATAAATCGACTTTCGCTGCATCGACTTTCACGTCGGAGGCTACCCCGTCGACCGGACGAGGGTACGAACGTGGGCGATACGAGATCCACGGAAGAGAGGCCCGCACGCCGAGCAAGCGCAGGCGTGACCCGCAACTTGCGGCGCGGCATTCTCGGTGTGCGCAAGCGGACCTTAAACGGTGCCGTCCCTGATGCGACCTCCCTGTACCTGAATGACATCGGCGTATCGCCGCTCCTGACCGCGGCCGAGGAAAAGCTTTACGCGAGGCGCATTCGCAAAGGCGACGAGTCGGCGCGGCATCGCATGATAGAGAGCAACCTGAGGCTCGTGGTCAAGATCGCGCGCCGCTACATCAATCGTGGCCTGCCGCTGCTGGATCTGATCGAAGAGGGAAATCTCGGCCTCATTCACGCGGTCAAGAAGTTCGACCCGGATCGCGGCTTCCGCTTCTCGACCTATGCGACCTGGTGGATTCGGCAGACGATCGAGCGCGCGATCATGAACCAGTCGCGGACCGTGCGCCTGCCGATACACATCATCAAGGACATCAATTCGGTTCTGCGCGCGAAACGCTTCCTGCGCCACGAGACGGATCACGAACCCAGCGCGGCGGAACTCGCGAGCTACATGCGGCGCGACGTCAGCGACATCGAGCGGCTGATCGGCCTGCACGAGCGGGTGATGATCGGCTCGAGCGGGCCGCCGGGATCCGACGACGATCGTGCGGCTCTGGACGCGCTGCCTGCTGACGCCGATGCCGAACCCGCCCGCTGCGCGCAGCACGACGGCGTCAACGAGATCCTCGATGATCGCGTCTGGGCGCTGTCCGACAAGCAGCGCGCGGTCCTCGAAAGGCGTTTCGGCCTGCACGGCTACCGGCGGCTGACGCTGGAGGAAATCGGCCGCGAGATCGGCGTGACCCGCGAACGCGTCCGGCAGATACAGCTCGAGGCGTTGCGCAATCTGAAGCGCATGCTGGAAGCCGACGGCGTGCAGAGCGACTGTGTATTCGACTGAGCGGACCTCGCCTAGTCCAGCAGCAGTATCGCAGCGACGTCCCGGTCCTCGCCGATCAGGATGTTGAACGTGCGGCAGGCCGCCGGCGTGTCCATTACCTCGAAGCCGACACCACGCCGAGCCATTGCGAACACGAGTTCGCGAGGTGGCCGCCGCGTGCGCCAGCCGGTACCCAGAATGACGACTTCGGGCGCGTCGTCGAGCAGGGTAGCGAAGTCGGCCTCGCTCAGATTCTCGACCGCGCCCCCGTCCCAACCCCGATGCACGGTGTCGCGGAACAGGACCACGTTTTCGCGGACCTCGTCATTGCCAATGCGCAGCATGCCGCGCTCGACGTGGCGAACTGTTACGGCAGACTGGGGGTCGCGTGCGAATTTCATCGACAATCCGTCCGGGTGAGTGGTCGATTGTAGTCCCTGGCCACCGCGCCGACGAATCGCGATGACAACAGGGCGCCAGGCTTCCCGGTACACTCGTCGCCGACGTGAGCGCCTGGATTAACAACAGAACCGATTCTGCGCCAACGGCCGTACTGCTGCTGCCGGCATCGAGTCTGGCGGGCGAGCGTGGGAGCGCGCACCGGCGCTGGCTGTCGCGTGGCTCGGTGACGCGGCGAGAGCCGCCGTTCGAGGCGCTGGACCTGGTGCTGGAAGCCCTCGGCATCGACGCACCCGCTGCCGGTCGGGCCGCACTGCGCCGCTGTGGTCACGGCGACGTAGCGGCCGGTCGCTGGTACGCCGCGGCGGACCCGGTGCACCTCGAAACCCGGCTCAGTCACCTGGCATTGCGGGCGCTGCTGCCCAACGAACTCGATGGCGACGACCTGCGCGACGTGTTCGGCGCTCTGCAGGCCACGCTTGGCGAGGACGGCGAGTTCAGCTTCGACGCGCATGACGGACTGGGCTACGTCAGCGGCGGCGATGGTTTTGCGACTGCTGCACATTCGCCGGCGGCGCTCGACGGTCTCAATCCGGAGCGCCACACGCCGCAGGGTTCGGCGGCGGCCGGACTGCACCGCATGCTCGGGGAGATTCAACTCGTCCTGCACGCGCACGCGTCAAACATCCGGCGCGAGTCGCGCGGTCTGAGAGCGGTCAATTCGCTGTGCCTGGGGGGCGGCGGCGCCTTACCCGACCTGCCTCGACAGCCGCTGCCGGCGCTGCACGGCGACGAGCCGCTGCTGCGCGGATTCTGGGCATGCACCGGCGGTCGGCATCAGGCAGGATGCGCGGGTATCCTGCACTGCCTCGAAACATCGCCGGAAGGATTCGTAGCGGACATGTCCACGATCGACGGCGAGCAGTTCGGGGCCGAACTGGAGGTATTGAAACATCGGCTGCGAAAAGGAGCGCTCGGTCGCGTGACCATCCTGACCACCGACGGCGTGCGGGCGACGCTCGAGCGCCGCGACCTGATCCGTTTCTGGCGAGTCACGTCGCCCGTATTTTCCAGGGGCGAGGCGGATGCCTGAGCCGGCGCCACGGCCGGTGCGGCTTCGGGC
>CALKYK010000218.1 GCA_938003715.1 uncultured Gammaproteobacteria bacterium | reverse complement strand
GGCCCGCTTTCTCGCCGCACGTACCTGCCGCTATGTTGCACCTCTTCTTTCAGCAGATCGCGTCCATCGCGATCCACGCTCCTTCACTCCAGATCGTTCCCCAATTCGAGCAGATCCGCCTCGCAGCAAAGTCTGCGCGACTGACCGGCTACCTTGCGTACCTGGTCGAGAAGCGGTTCGCGAGGCGTATCGCGACGATCACGCCGGCCGACGCGCGCGGCTGCCAGCTGTCGCTGGTCGTGACCGACCCTGCACTCGATGCAAAATCGGTGTTTCGCGCGCTCGAGGAGAGAAACGTCACCGCGGACTGGCGCGAACCGAACGTGATTCGCGTCGCGCCCGTGCCGCTGTACAACAGCTTCGAGGACGTATTCGAGTTCAGCGAGCGGCTGGACGAAGCCCTCCGGGAGTGCGCCGGTCGTGAAACGCAATAACGTCAAGATTGCCGGCGCCGGCCTGTGCGGCAGCCTGCTCGCGATCGTGCTGGCGCGGCGCGGCCTCAAGGTAACGATCGTCGAGCGGCAGTCGGATCCGCGCAAGACCGAGGCGCCGGCGGGCCGCTCGATCAACCTCGCAATGTCCGCCCGCGGAATCCGGGCGCTGAAGTACGCGGAGATATTCGAGCAGGTCGAACCGCTGCTGGTGCCGATGAAAGGCCGCATGATTCATCACGAGGACGGCAAAACGGAGCTGCAGCCCTATGGCCAGCGGGAACACGAGCAGATCTACAGCGTCTCCCGCCGGGAGCTGAACCGGCTGCTGATCGATGCCGCCGAGAATACGCATGGAGTCGGCATCGCATTCAACCAGGAATCGGTGTCCTACTACCCCGAAGAAGGCGTGCTGCGCATTCGTGACCACGAAAAGAACGAGGACTACGATGTCCGCGCCGACCCGCTCATCGCCGCCGACGGTGCCGGGTCGATCGTACGCCGCGCCTACGGCAGCAACGAACCGATTCGTGCGACCGAGTCACTGCTCGGGCACAGCTACAAGGAACTGACGATCCCGCCGGGCGACGGCGGCGAGTTCCGGCTCGAACCCGGCGCGCTGCACATCTGGCCGCGCGGTGGCTTCATGCTGATTGCGCTGCCGAACCCGGGCGGTGACTTCACGCTGACGCTGTTCCTGCCGAACGAGGGGCCGTCGAGTTTCGCGTCGCTCGATTCCGACGACGCCGTCGTCGCTTTTTTCGAAAAGAACTTTGCCGACGCGCTGCCGCTCATCGACGACGTCGCCGGCACCTGGAGACGCAACCCGGTCGGCATCCTGGGCACGGTGCGCTGCAGGCACTGGCACGACCGCGGCAACGTGCTCCTGATCGGGGACGCTGCGCACGCGATTGTGCCGTTTCACGGCCAGGGCATGAACCTCGCGTTCGAGGACTGCGTCGTGCTGGACGAGGTCCTCGAGAATCCGCGCGCGGACTGGCAGACGGTGTTCGAAGTTTTCGAAAGCGAACAGATCGCGAACGCGAATGCAATCGCCGACATGGCGCTGGAAAACTACGTCGAAATGCGGGACACCGTGCGGGATCCGAAATTCGTGCTGCGCAAGGCGCTATCGTTCGAACTGGAGAAGCGCATTCCGGACCGCTTCATCCCGCGCTACTCGATGGTGATGTTCCACGACGAGATTCCGTATGCGGTCGCACAGTCGCGGGGCGCGATCCAGGCCGCTCTTCTCGAGGAACTGACGACGGACGCGGATTCGATCGCAGAGATCGACCTCGACGCGGCCGTGCGCACCGTCGAAAACCGGCTGCCGCCGCTGGCCGGCAGCTAGCCCGTTTGAGCGCGCGGCAGGCGCTCCAGGATCTCGAATCGGTACGCGTATGGCCGCTCGGCGGTGAGCGGAAACTGCGACTCGTGCAGGCATTCCCATTCGTCGCGGTCGAGTGCCGGGAAATGCGTGTCGCCGTCGACGACGGTGTCGATCGTGGTCAGGTACAGCCGCCCGGCGCGAGGCAGCCACTCTTCATAGACCCGGCCTCCGCCGATCACCATGACTTCCTCGGCATCGCCGGCAGCTGCCAGCGCCGCTTCCGGGGTGCGCACCACGATCGCACCGTCCGCAGCGAAATCCGGGTTTCGCGTCAAAACGATACTGGCGCGTCCCGGCAGCGGGCGGCCGATCGAATCCCACGTGGCCCGCCCCATGATCATCGGCTTGCCCATCGTGATGTCCTTGAAGCGCTTCAGGTCCTCGGGGAGGCGCCAAGGCAGGCCGCCGTCACGGCCGATGACGCCGTTCGCCGACTGCGCGACGATGATCGAGATGATCACGCCGGGAGTCAGACCGCGACGGCGGCTCGAATGTGCGGGTGCGATTCGTAGTTGAGGATCTCGAAATCTTCGAAGCGATAATCGAAGATGCTGCCCGGTCGCCGCTTGATGGCGAGGCGCGGCAACGCCAGCGGTTCGCGGCTGAGCTGCTCCTCGGCCTGCTCCATGTGATTGAGATACAGGTGGCAGTCGCCGCCGGTCCAGATGAAGTCGCCGACCTTGAGGTCCGCCTGCTGCGCCATCATGTGCGTCAGCAGCGCGTAGGAGGCGATGTTGAACGGGACGCCGAGAAATACGTCGGCGCTGCGCTGGTAGAGCTGGCAGGACAGCTTGCCGTCGGCAACGTAGAACTGGAACAGCGTGTGGCACGGTGGCAACGCCATGTGCGGCAGATCGGCGACGTTCCAGGCGCTGACGATCAGCCGTCGACAGTCGGGATCGGTCCGGATGCGCTCGCAGACGTCGGCAACCTGGTCGATCGTTTCGCCGTTCGCCGCGCGCCACCGTCGCCACTGCACGCCGTAGATCGGGCCGAGCTCGCCGTCTTCATCGGCCCATTCGTTCCAGATTCGCACGCCGTTTTCCTGCAGGTAGCGCACGTTGGAGTCGCCGCGCAGAAACCACAGCAGTTCGTGGATGATCGATTTCGTGTGCAGCTTCTTGGTCGTGACCAGCGGAAAACCCCGGGCCAGATCGAAGCGCATCTGGTAGCCGAAAACGCTCAGTGCGCCGGTGCCGGTACGATCGTCCTTGCGCGTGCCGTTGTCTTTCACGTGACGCATCATGTCGAGATATTCTTGCATGTCAGGTCGTCACTCCGACGGGTTTGTGGTTGCGATAGGCGAAGAACAATAATAACGCACCGCCGAGTATCATCGGCGCGGTCAGTACCTGTCCCATCGTCACCCAGCCAAATGCGAGATAGCCGAAGTCGGTATCCGGCACGCGATAGAACTCGATGCAGAAGCGGAATACGCCGTAGCAGACCAGGAACAGTCCGGACACGGACATCGTCGGGCGTTCGCGCGACGAGAAAAGCCACAGGATGACGAACAGCACCAGACCTTCCATCAGCGCCTCGTATAGCTGCGACGGATGCAAAACCTGCCCGTTGACGTTGAACGCCCACGGCACGTCGGTCGGCTTGCCCCACAGCTCGCCGTTGATGAAATTGCCGATGCGCCCGGCGCCGAGGCCGATCGGCACCAGAGGCGCGACGAAATCGGTGAGCTGCCAGAAACCGCGGCCGATGCGGCGCCCGTATATCCACATGGCTGCCATTACGCCAAGCAGCCCGCCGTGGAAGGACATGCCGCCCTGCGTGATGCGGAATACGTACAGCGGGTCGTCGAGCCAGTACTCGAAGCCGTAAAAGATGCTGTAACCGAGCCGCCCGCCCACAATAACGCCGATCATGCAGTAGAAGATCAGGTCGTCGACCTGCTTCGGCTCGACCGCGGACCAGCGGCGATTCGCGCGCTTCGCTGCGAGCACCCAGGCGGCGATGAAACCGACGACGTACATCAGGCCGTACCAGCGAATCGCAAGCGGCCCGATCGAGAAAATGATCGGGTCGATATCCGGGTAGGTGAGCATCGCCGCTAGTCTATAGAAGGACGTGAGACTCTGCGAGCCGCCGCGGTGCGATGCGCTATAGTGGTCCGGACATGTCCGCAGAAGCCACCGACAGCGCCGGCAACCGGCTCGGCGACGAAACCAGTCCGTACCTGAGGCAGCACGCCGACAACCCGGTCGACTGGTTTCCGTGGTGCGCGGAAGCTTTTGATCTGGCGAAGGAAACCGGCAAGCCGGTGCTCCTGTCCGTGGGCTACTCCGCGTGTCACTGGTGCCACGTCATGGCGCACGAGTCGTTCGAGGACGAGAAGACGGCAGCAGCGATGAACCGCTTGTTCGTGAACGTCAAAGTCGATCGCGAAGAGCGCCCCGACGTCGATTCGATCTACATGGAAGCGGTCCAGGCGATGACCGGGCGAGGTGGCTGGCCGATGACAGTGTGGATGACCCCCGACCGACGCCCCTTCTACGCCGGCACGTACTTCCCCAAGGAGCCCCACCAGGGCATGGCGAGCTTCGGTCAAGTGATCGAGGCGATCGCCGACGCGTGGGAAACCAAGCGGGAGGGAGTCGTGGGTCAGGCCGACCAGCTGGTCGCCGCCATCTCGGGTGAGATCCCCGAGGGCCAGGCACTGGGCCGGGCGGAGCTGGCAGCCGCCGTCGAAACCCTCATCCGCCAGCACGACGCCACTTTCGGAGGGTTCGGAGGGGCCCCGAAATTCCCGCAGCAGCCGGTTCTCGAGTTTCTGCTGCGCTGGCACACGGTGGATCCGAAGACGGGCCCGGCCCTGTCTCAGACTCTTCATCGCATGGCAGACGGCGGGATCCACGATCACCTCGGTGGAGGCTTTGCCCGATACGCCGTCGATCGGAAGTGGCTCGTGCCCCACTTCGAGA
>CALKYK010000217.1 GCA_938003715.1 uncultured Gammaproteobacteria bacterium | reverse complement strand
AGATGACGCGGTCGGCGGCCACGAACCAGGGTGCCGCGGGCCCGAACACCAGGACAAGCAGCACACTGACGAAGCCGAGCACGACCAGCCGGTCGCGATGTTCTTTTCGTTTTCCGCTCAAGGGTTCAGGTTCTCGACATAACGTGGCGAGTATAGAAAATGGCAAGTGTTTTTAATGAGATACGGTTAGCATTTTTGAGCCGGTTCGGGCCACCGGCCCGGTGCTAGTATTGGGCGCCGGCGCCCGCATGCGCCCGGCCTGCCAATCAATTGACCGTATGGTAAATTACGCCCCGGTGCGGGCGAAGGGACAGCATGGCAAAAGCGAAAACGGCCTACGTCTGCAGCGAATGTGGTGCCCACGCGGTCAAGTGGCAGGGCCAGTGTCCCGACTGCGAGGCCTGGAATACCCTGGAACGGACCAGCGTGGCCGGCTCCGCGCCGTCTGCAACCGTGGCAGGACCTGTCGCGCAGTCGCTCGGTTCACTCACCGACGACGCGGGATTGCGCCATGCGACGGGTTTCGTTGAATTCGACCGAGTACTGGGCGGCGGTCTCGTGCCGGGCGCCGTCGTGCTGCTCGGCGGCGATCCCGGGGTCGGCAAGTCCACGCTGCTGCAGCAGGTCGCGGCGGCGCTGCCGTCCGAGCTCGGCGTTTGCTATGCGACCGGCGAGGAATCCCTGCGACAGATCGCGCAGCGCGCCCACAGGCTCGGGCTCGAAAACGCGACGCTCAAACTGCTCGCGGACACGTCGCTGGACAACCTCCTGGCGCAGGCCGCCGCGCTCGGGTCACGGGCGCTGGTCATCGATTCCATCCAGACGATGGCCGCGGCTGACGTGCCGTCTGCGGCCGGCTCGGTCTCGCAGCTGCGCGAGTGCGTAAGTCGCATCGTCAAGTTCGCGAAGCAGCACGAAGTGGCCACGTTCCTGATCGGTCACGTGACCAAGGAGGGGGCCATCGCCGGTCCGCGCGTCGTCGAACACATGGTCGATACGGTGCTGTACTTCGAAAGCGATCCGGCCAGCCGCTACACGATCGTGCGTGCGGTAAAGAACCGCTTCGGCGCCAGCAGCGAAATGGGTGTGTTTGCGATGACCGACACCGGATTTCGCGAAGTCAGAAACCCGTCGGCCATTTTCCCGCCGCGCGAGGACGCCGGCGCGGCAGGCAGCATCGTCACGGCGGCCTGGGAGGGGAGCCGGCCGTTGCTGGTCGAGATCCAGGCGCTGGTCGCCGACGGCGGCGGCAACTACACGCGGCGCCTGGCGCAAGGCATCGAGCAGAACCGGCTGGCGGTGCGGGTCGCGGTGCTGCAGCGTCACGGCGGCATCCAGCTCGAGGGTGAGGACGTTTTCGTCAACGTCGTCGGCGGCCTGCGCAGAGCAGAAAACGCCGCCGACCTGCCGTCGGTACTCGCCATCGTCTCGAGCTACCGCGACCGACGCAGCCGTGGCGAACTCGTCTGTTTCGGTGAGATCGGCCTGGCGGGTGAGGTGAGACCGGTGCGCTACGGTGGTGAACGGCTGCGGGAGGCGGCCAAGCAGGGTTATCGCGCGGCAATCGTGCCGGCGTCGAACGTGCCGAAGAAAAAGGTCAGGAACATCGAGGTGATGGGCGTCAGGCGGCTCGACGAGGCCATCGATGCCGCATTCGACTGATTGCGACCGGCTGCGTCAGCCCACCAGTGACTGCGGCAATTCGCGGCGCTGGTATATGCGTGCCAGCGTCACGCGGTTGTCGCGCGTCTCGATGATCTCGATCGGGTAGCCTTCGATCTTCAGGCCGGTTCCCGATTCGGGGATCGTTTCCAGGTATTCGACGATCAGGCCGTTCAGGGTTTTCGGTCCCTCGGTCGGCAGGTTCCACTGCATGATCCGGTTCATTTCGCGGATGTTCGCGGTGCCGCTGACGAGCCAGGTCGTTTCGGACTCGCGGACGATGTCCTCGTCCTCGGCCGCCGGGTCCGTCGTGAACTCGCCGACGATTTCCTCGAGTATGTCCTCCAGCGTAACGAGACCCTGGATGTCGCCGTATTCGTCGACGACCATTGCGAAGCGGCGGCGCAGTTTCTGGAACTGCACCAGCTGGGTACTGAGCGGCGTCCCTTCCGGGACGAAGTACGGCTCTTTCAGGAGCTTCTCGATGTCTTTCTTCGTGAACACCGGCTGCGTGAAAATCTTGGCCAACCGCCGCAGGTGAAGAATACCCAGCACATTGTCGATCGTGTCCCGGTATACGGGCAGGCGGGTGTGTGCGCTGGATTCGATCGTCTTCGCGATTTCCTTGATGTCGTCGTCGAGGTCGATGCCGACGATCTCGTTGTGCGGCACCATCACGTCATCGACCGTGACCTTTTCAAGGTCGAGGATACTGATCAGCATCTTGCGATACTTCGACGAGATGCGCGCACCGGCTTCGTACACGACCGTGCGCAACTCTTCCCGGCTCAGCGCATAACCGTCTGAGTCGGCCTTGCGCAATCCGAGCAGAAACAAAACGCCGTTCGCCATCACGTTGGTCATCCAGACCAGCGGATAGAGAATCTTCAACAACGGGTAATAGATGTATGCGGCGGGATAGGCGATGCGCTCCGGGTGCAGCGCGGCCAGCGTTTTCGGCGCCGTTTCGGCGAAGATCAGTACGACGAGGGTCAGGACCGCGGTGCCGATCGCAAGGCCGAGCTGGCCGCCGAGCTGAACGGATACGACCCCGACCAGCGCCGAGGCTGAAATATTGACGGCATTGTTGCCCAGCAGGATCAGGCCGATCAGGCGATCCGGGCGCGCGAGCAGGGATTCCGCGATCTTGGCGCCGCGATGACCGGCGCGTGCCTTGTGTCGCAGCTTGTAGCGATTGAGGCTCATCAGTGCCGTTTCCGAGCCGGAGAAGAACGCGGAAAGCAGCAGCAGTATGGCCAGCAGTCCGAGAAGGGCGGCTAGCGGGACGTCGTCGCCCAAAGGATGGGCACCTCCGTTGAATGGTCCTGCGGATCAGTTCAACAGGACGTCCCGGGAGAGTCAAGGAACCGGCACGGGCAGCAACGGAGCGACACCGGGCCCGTTTCGCGGGCCCGATTGCACTCACTGGCCGCCGCTCAGCTCCAGCTGCGGCCGAGAATTTCCTCCAGGATGTAGCGGCTGCCGAAGTAGGCAAGGCACAGGATCAGGAAACCCCACAGGTACAGGTACACGGCGCGCCGGCCGCGCCAGCCGGCAAAGTGGCGACCGGCGAGCAGGACCCCGAACATGGCAAGTGCGAGCAGCGACAGGACGGTCTTGTGCACGAGGTGCTGGGCGAACAGGTTCTCGACGAAGGCGAAGCCGGAGGAGACCGCGATCAGCAACATCAGGAAGCCCGCCGTCGTCAGTCCGAACAGCAGCGTTTCGGTGGTTTCGAGCGGTGCGAATAGCCGGTTCGCCGAGGTGAACGTGCCGGCGCGCAGGCGCCGGTCCTGGATCAGCGCGAAGCAGGCGACGATGGCGCCGATCGCCAGCAATCCGTAGGCGAACAGCGAAATCAGGACGTGTGCACGGATCGGCCAGGTCACCACCTCGCCCGGTGCCGACGGTGCTTCGACGGTCAGGAGCGCGGCAACTGCGGCGAGCAGCAACAGGCCGCCGCAAAGTCCGCGCAGGCCGGCGCTGGACGCGCCGACCAGTGCCGTCAGGGCGAGCTGCAGGCCGACGAACGAGGCCGTATTGCCGATCGACAGGGAAATACCGGCCGGGGCGACGACAAGGAACCAGAAAGTCCAGGTGTGCCAGACGAGCCCGGTGACACCGGTGATGTAGGCAACCAGCAGGCTCAGGTTTTCCTGTCCGGCGAAGCGCACCAGGCGGGCCATCGTGAACAGGGCGCCGGCGATTATGTACAAGAAAAAAATTGTGATTTGAAACACAGCAACCGGCCAGCCGACCCCTTAGGTTGACGTCAATAATCCCATATGGTGCAGGCCATTAGAACCCTGCGGATACTGCACCCGACAGGTCGGAACGACATGCGAATACGGACACTGGGCTGTAGCGGAGGAATAGGCGCGGGATCGCGAACCTCCGCAATGCTCATCGACAGCGACGTGCTGCTCGATGCCGGAACCGGCATCGGCGACCTGTCGCTTGGCGAACTGGAGGCGATTCGTCACGTGTTCCTCACGCATGCCCATCTCGATCACGTCGCCGGCCTGCCCATGCTGCTCGACTGCGTGTTCGACGAAAACTTCGACGTGCCGGTCACCGTCTACGCACGCGAGGAAACGCTCGACGCGATCAGCCGGCACATCTTCAATGACGTGATCTGGCCCGATTTCACCAGGATTCCGGAGCCCGGGCGCGCGATGCTCGTCTACCGGGTACTGAATCCCGGCCAGACCGTGACGATCGGTCATCGCGACTTCCACGCGGTCGACGTCAGCCACAGCGTGCCGTCGCTCGGCTATACCGTGCAGAATTCCGGCGGCGTGTTCGCGGTCAGCGGCGACACCAAGACCAACCGGACGCTCTGGCCGGCGCTGAACGCGGTCGACGATCTTCGCGTACTGGTCATCGAGGTATCGTTTCCGGACGAGCAGGGCGAACTGGCAGAGGCATCGGGCCACTACACGCCGCAGACGATGTGCCGCGACCTCGAGCGGCTGGAGCACGATCCGGAAATCTGGCTGACCGGCATGAAGCCGGGTGTCGAAGACCGCATTTACGCACAGGTACTGAAGGCCGCACCGGGCAAGCGCATTCGCATGCTGTCGCGCGGCACCGTCATCGACGTCTAGCCGTAGGCAATACTCGGCGTCGCGCAAATCAATTACACTGCGGGGCTTTGAATCGACCCGCAGATCGCATGTTCGAAACGCTTTCCGATCGACTGACGAGCGCCGCCCGCAACCTGACCGGCAAGGGCCGCCTCACCGAAGCGAATATCAAGGACACGCTGCGCCAGGTGCGCCTCGCGCTGCTCGAGGCCGACGTGGCGTTGCCGGTCGTCAAGACATTCATCGAACGCATCCGCGAGCGGGCCATCGGTGAGGACGTCGCGAAAAGCCTCACGCCGGGACAGGCGCTGGTCAAGATCATCCACGCGGAACTCGTTGCGCTGCTCGGCAGCGACGCCGAGCCGCTGGATCTGCGCGCGCAGCCGCCGGTAGTGATCCTGCTTGCCGGGCTGCAGGGTGCGGGCAAAACGACAACCGCGGCCAAGCTGGCCAGGCGCCTCATCGACAAGGACAGAAAGCGTGTCATGCTGGTCAGCGTCGATGTGCATCGGCCGGCTGCCATCCTGCAGCTCGAGAAACTCGCCGGACAGGTCGGGGCGCTGTACTGCGCCAGCAATGCCGGCGAAAAGCCCGAAGCGATCGTGCGCCGCGCCAGGGACGAAAGTCGCCGTGCCCATGCCGATGTGCTGCTCGTCGATACGGCCGGTCGCCTGCACGTCGACGATGACATGATGGCGGAAGCGAAACGCGTGCACGAACTCGCCGAGCCGCACGAAACCCTTTTCGTCGTCGACAGCATGGCGGGACAGGATGCCGTCAAATCTGCGAAGGCGTTTCACGACTTGTTGCCGCTGACCGGCGTGATTCTGACCAAGGCCGACGGCGATGCACGCGGCGGCG
>CALKYK010000216.1 GCA_938003715.1 uncultured Gammaproteobacteria bacterium | reverse complement strand
TACGCCCACCATGCTGATGGTCAGGTACTGCCGGTCCATGTAGGCGCCGGCGCCTTCCTGGATCGCCTGCGCGATTTTCTGCATCCGCTCGTTACCCGCGGACTGCTTCAGAATCCACTGCGTGGAAAAGAGTCCGTACAGCACTGCCAGTGCACCGGCTCCGACGGCCAGCCACAGTGCAAGCTCGTTACTCATCTCAAGTATCTCCCGATCATGTCAACGGCCCCGGTGGCCAGAGGGCGCCAGGGCCAAGCAATTCCCGAATGTGAGTCTTACGTCAGGTATTTCTTATTCGTAAGCTAAAGTCCGGCAGGGCTCCCGGGCCGCGCGAGGCTGCCGCCCCCGCCGAAGGCCGCGCATCATACCACAAATTCCGTGCCGAGCTTTTTCTTCACCGGCACGTTCTTCAGCGTGACGTAGTCGGGCAAGCCTTTGACATATGGCGGATAATCCTCGCCGCGAATCAGCGGCTCCAGGTACCGGCGCGCCGCGTTCGTGATCGAGAAGCCGTCTTTGGAAATGTAGCGCCGCGGCAGTTTTTTCTCCTTGTTCGCGACTTTCGACAGCGGCGCCGACTCGATGCGCCAGCGATACGGGCTGTCCGAGACGCGCTTGATGACCGGCATCACGGCCGTTTCGCCGGCCAGCGCCATGCGCACGGCCGCCTGGCCGACGGCGTAGGCCTGCTTGACGTCGGTCGCCGACGCGATGTGCCGCGCCGAGCGCTGCAGGTAGTCGGCGACGGCGTAGTGATACTTGTAGCCGAGCTTGTCGCGCACGATGTTGGCGACCACCGAGGCGACGCCGCCGAGTTGCGCATGGCCGAACGCATCAGTGGTGCCGGCTTCGGCCAGGAAGCGGCCGTCCGCGTACTGGGCGCCTTCGCTGACGACGATGACGCAGTACTCGTGCTTCTCGACGCAGGCTTTGACCCGGGCCAGGAATGCGGCTTCGTCGAACGGAACTTCCGGGAACAGGATGATGTGCGGCGGTTCGCCCGGGGCGCCGGAACCGGCCAGGCCGCCCGCGGCCGCGATCCAGCCGGCGTGCCGGCCCATCACTTCCAGGATGAACACCTTGGTCGAGGTCTTGGCCATCGACAGCACGTCGAGCGCCGCTTCCTTCGTCGATACCGCGACGTATTTCGCGACCGAGCCGAATCCCGGGCAGTTGTCGGTGACCGGCAGGTCGTTGTCGACGGTTTTCGGCACGCCGAGGCAGGTCACCGGGAATCCCATTTTCTTGCTGATCAGTGACACCTTGTGCGCGGTGTCCATCGAATCGTTGCCGCCGTTGTAGAAGAAATAGCCGATGTTGTGGGCGCGGAAGACCTCGATCAGCCGCTCGTATTCCGCCCTGTTTTCATCAATGCCCTTCAGCTTGTAGCGCGCCGAGCCGAACGCGCCACCCGGCGTGTGCTTCAGCGCCGCGATAGCGCGCGCCGATTCGCGGTTCGTGTCGATCATGTCCTCGGTGAGCGCCCCGATAATGCCGTTACGTCCGGCGTAGACGTTGCCGATGCGGTTCTTGTGCTTGCGCGCGGTCTCGATGACGGCACAGGCCGATGCATTGATGACGGCAGTGACCCCGCCCGACTGCGCGTAAAAGGCGTTCATTTTCGGCATGGACTTGCAACCTTCGTTGTCGTTTGCCGCGAAGCATAGCCGAATCAGCACGACGTGGCATCGCCGCCGGCGGCGTTTGACCTCCCCGGGCAATTACTCTAGGTTTCGCTCCCTGCTTCTCGTCAGGCTTGAAGAGAGTTTCCAATGCGCATCGTGTTACTCGGCGCGCCGGGTTCCGGGAAGGGTACCCAGGCTAAACAACTCATGGAGGACAGGGGCGTACCGCAGATTTCCACCGTCGACATGCTGCGCGCCGCGGTCGAATC
>CALKYK010000215.1 GCA_938003715.1 uncultured Gammaproteobacteria bacterium | reverse complement strand
TGCAACCCTTCGCGGCGGCGCCCGCCGCCTCGAGCGCATTGATCTCCGCGTGCGGCTCGCCCGCCCTGCGATGCCAGCCTTCACCGACGACGACCCCGT
Organism: uncultured Gammaproteobacteria bacterium; assembly: GCA_938003715.1. GTDB lineage: Bacteria > Pseudomonadota > Gammaproteobacteria > Steroidobacterales > Woeseiaceae > SZUA-117. The sequence continues at coordinate 8,668 of CALKYK010000215.1, read as the reverse complement.
CTTTCACCAGCACGCAGCCGACGCGCGGGTTCGGATGCGCGGTGTAGCGTCCGTTTGCCGCGAGCGACAGCGCGCGCGCCATGAAACGACAGTCGTCGGCGGTGAAATCGGCCATGTTCGCGTGTACTTTTTCTTGCCGAGCAGTTCCGGCAGCAGCGACATCTGCTCGCGCGCCGCCGTTGCGTCGGAGATCTCCTGCAGGCGCTTGATTTCTTCCTCGAACTCGGTGACGTCCTGGAAGCTTCGGTAGACGGACGCGAATCGGACGTACGCAACCTCGTCGAGGCTGCGCAATTCTTCCATCACGAGTTCGCCGACCAGTCGCGACGGCACCTCGCGCTCGCCCATCGTCCGAAGCCGGTGCACGAGCCTGCCGATGGACTGCTCGAAATCGTCAGACGACACCGGCCGTTTTTCCAGCGCGCGGATCATGCTGTTGCGCAGCTTCTGCTCGTCGAAAGGCTGGCGGCTGTTGTCGCTCTTGACCAGCCGCGGCATGACCAGCTCCGCCGATTCAAACGTGGTGAAGCGCTCGTTACAGTCGGAGCATTGCCGGCGCCGCCGCACCTGCCGGCCGTCGGCGGCCAGGCGCGAATCGATGACCTTGGTTTCGTCGTGACTGCAGAACGGACAATGCATGCATTGCCTCCTTCATCGCGTCGCAGTCAGGATAGCACTCCGGTCAGGCGTAGACCGGGAAGCGCTGGCACAGCTCCAGCACCTGGCCGCGGACGCGCTGGATCATCACGTCGTCGGACAGGTCGTCGAGCACGTCGCAGATCCAGCTGGTCAGCTCGCGCGTTTCGTCGCAGCCGAAGCCGCGGGTCGTGATCGCCTGCGTGCCGAGCCGCAGTCCGCTGGTGACGAACGGCGAGCGCGGATCGTTCGGCACAGTGTTCTTGTTCACGGTGATGTTGGCGCGGCCAAGGGCTTCGTCGGCATCCTTGCCCGTAATGTCCTTGTCAAGCAGGCTGACCAGCACGAGATGATTGTCGGTGCCGCCGGACACGATCTGGTAGCCGCGCTCGTCGAAGACCTCCGCCATATCGCGCGCGTTGTCGACCACGCGTCGCTGGTAGTCGCGAAAATCCGGTCGCATGGCCTCTAGGAACGCCACCGCTTTTGCCGCGATGACGTGCATCAGCGGGCCGCCCTGCAAGCCCGGGAACACGAGCGCGTCGAAGCGCTTCGTCAACTCATCGTTTTCGCGAGCCAGTATCAGGCCGCCCCGCGGACCCGGCAGCGCTTTGTGCGTTGTCGTCGTGACAACGTCGGCGACGGGCACCGGGTTCGGATACAGCCCGGTCGCGACCAGCCCGGCGATGTGCGCCATGTCGACCATCAGGAGTGCGTCTACGGAATCGGCGATCTTGCGGAAGCGTGCCCAGTCGAGCACGCGCGAATACGCGGAGAAGCCGGCCACGATCAGGCGCGGCCGGTGTTCGTTGGCGAGACCCTGGATTTCGTCGTAGTCGACGAGTCCGGTTTTCGCGTCGACACCATACTGCACCGCGTCGAACAGCTTGCCGGAAAAATTGACCTTCGAGCCGTGCGTCAGGTGGCCACCGTCCGACAGCCCCATGCCGAGGATCGGGTCGCCCGGCTGCAGCAGCGCGTGATAGACAGCGGCGTTCGCCTGCGATCCGGAATGCGGCTGAACGTTTGCGTAGTCGGCGCCAAACAGCTTCTTCGCGCGTTCGATGGCGAGCGTTTCCGCCACGTCGACGTACTCGCAACCACCGTAGTAGCGCTTGCCCGGATAGCCTTCCGCGTACTTGTTCGTCAGCACGGAGCCCTGCGCTTCGAGGACGCGCGGGCTCGCGTAGTTCTCGGACGCGATCAGCTCGATGTGTTCTTCCTGCCGCCGCGCTTCGTCGACGATGGCGCGGAAAAGCTCGCTGTCAAAGGATTCGATCGATGGCGTTTCGGCATACATGCAGGGGGATTCTCCCGACGGGGTTTCACTTCGCGAGGCGCGGTGGGGGCAAAAAACGGGCGCCATTGTACCTGAGGTCAGCCGGCAACGGCACCGACCGATTCAGGGGCCGGCCAGCGCCCTGACGACGGCGGTCCAGGCCCGGGCAAGGTTGTCGCGGTTGTAGCCGCCGCCGCCGGTGGCGACGATGCGGCCGTTCGCGTGCCGCGCCGCCAGCGCCTTCAGGCCGCGTGCCGCGGCGGCGTGCGCCGCTTCGCTGAAGCGGAGGTGCGTGATCGGATCGCCGTCGAGACTGTCCGCGCCGCACTGCAGGATGATGAATTGCGGCGCAAACGCATCGATATGCGCCTCGACCTCTGGCCAGGCCGAAAAGAAATCCGCGTCTCCGGCGCCGGGTGGCAGCGGCAGGTTCAGCTTGAGGCCCTCCGCCTCGCCTTTGCCGGTCTCGCAGCGCGCCCCGGTGCCCGGGTACAGGAACCGGCCGTCTTCGTGGATGTCGGCAAATACCACGTGCGGGTCGGATTCGAACGCGTAGAAGACACCGTCGCCGTGATGTGCGTCGATGTCGACGTAGGCGATGCGATCGAGGCCGTGTCGGGCGCGCAGGTATTCGATGGCGACGCCGCAGTCATTAAAAACACAAAATCCCGCGGCGTGCTCGCGACCGGCGTGGTGCAGCCCGGCGATCGGCACGAACGCGTGCTGCGTTTCACCCGACATGACGGAGTCCACCGCGGCCAGGGTCGTGCCGACGACGTCGGCCGCGATGTCGAACATGCCGGGAAACGCCGGCGTGTCGCCGCCGTCGAGAAAACCGGCTCCTTCCTCCGACTTGCGGGCAACGAAGTCGAGATAGTCCGCGCCGTGAAACAGCAGGAGTTCCTCTCGCGTCGCCCTGCGGGGCTCGCGATAGTCGATCAGGTCACCGAGCGATGCAGCTTCGAGGCCACGGCGGAATTCGCCGTGCCGATCCACGCCGAAAGGATGGTCGTCGCCGAATCCGTAGCGTGCCAGCGCGTCGCCCACGTAAACGAAAACGGGCGGCACTTCGAGCCCTGGGGCGACTCTGATCAATTCTCGTCGCTCACGTTGCGTTCGATGATTTCCGCTTCCATGGCGCACTCCGGTGGTGGCGAAGCTTACCGTAGAAGTCTCTATAATGCGCGCTTCGCAAATGACGCGGGAGCAACATGGCGCAGTACATCTACACGATGAACCGGGTGGCGAAAGTCGTGCCGCCGAAACGATTCATCATCAGGGACATCTCGCTCAGTTTTTTTCCCGGCGCAAAGATCGGCGTGCTCGGGCTGAACGGTTCCGGCAAGTCGACGCTGCTGCGCGTCATGGCCGGACTCGACAAGGAGTTCGAAGGCGAAGCGCGCCCGCAGCCCGGAATCAATATCGGCTATCTGCCCCAGGAACCGGAGCTGGATCCCGACAAGGACGTGCGCGGCAACGTCGAAGACGGACTCGGCGAGACCAAGGCGCTGCTCGACCGCTTCAACGAGATCAGTCTGAAGTTCGCCGAACCGATGGACGATGACGAGATGAATGCGCTGCTCGAGGAACAGGGAAAGCTGCAGGATGCGATCGAGGCGGCCGGCGGCTGGGAACTGGATCGCAAGCTCGACGTCGCCGCCGACGCGCTGCGCCTGCCGCCGTGGGACGCGGACGTTACGAAGCTGTCCGGCGGCGAGAAGCGCCGTGTCGCGCTGTGCCGCCTGCTGCTGTCGGAACCGGACATGCTGCTGCTCGACGAGCCGACGAATCATCTCGATGCGGAATCGGTGGCCTGGCTCGAACGATTCCTGGAGGAATATCCGAGCACGGTGATTGCCGTGACCCACGACCGCTACTTCCTGGACAACGTCGCAGGCTGGATTCTCGAACTCGATCGCGGCCACGGCATTCCGTGGGAGGGCAACTACTCGTCGTGGCTGGAGCAGAAGGAACAGCGACTCGCCCAGGAAGAAGCGAGCGAAAGAGCGCGGCAGAAAGCGATGCAGGCGGAACTCGAGTGGGTACGCGCCAACCCGAAAGGCCGCCAGGCAAAGTCGAAGGCGCGTTTGCGACAGTTCGAGGAGATCTCGTCCAGCGCCTACCAGAAGCGCAACGAAACGAACGAAATCTACATCCCGCCGGGCCCGCGTCTCGGCGACGTCGTCGTCGAAGCCGACAACGTGCAAAAAGGCTTCGGCGACAAGCTCCTGATGGACGGCCTGTCCTTCTCGCTGCCGGCGGGCGGCATCGCCGGCGTGATCGGCCCGAACGGTGCCGGCAAGACGACGTTGTTCCGCATGATCACCGGCAGCGAGCAGCCGGATGCCGGTACGCTGCGTCTCGGCGAAAGCGTCGTCGTCGCGGCCGTCGATCAGTCACGCGAGTCGCTCGATCCGGGCAAGACGGTGTGGGAGGAAATATCCGACGGCCAGGACCTGATCACGGTCGGCAAGTACGAGACGCCGTCCCGTGCCTACGTCGGCCGTTTCAACTTCCGCGGCACCGAGCAGCAGAAAAAAATCGGACTGCTGTCGGGCGGCGAACGTAACCGCGTGCATCTTGCGAAGATGCTGAAGGCGGGCGGCAACCTGCTGCTGCTCGACGAACCGACCAACGATCTCGACGTCGAAACGCTGCGCGCGCTGGAACAGGCACTGCTCGAGTTTCCCGGCTCCGCGATCGTGATCTCGCACGATCGCTGGTTCCTCGACCGTATCGCCACGCATATCCTCGCTTTCGAGGGCGACAGCCAGGTAACGTGGTTTGCCGGCAACTACGCCGAGTACGAGGCCGACCGGCGCAAGCGGCTCGGTGCCGACGCGGATCGCCCGCACCGCATCAAGTACAGGAGGCTCGAGACCTGATGGCCATTCTGCTCGGTATTTCGATCGTTGCCGGCCTGCTCGCGGTATTTTTCCTTGCCCGAACGTTCAGCAGCCTGAAGCGCCGGCGGCCGATGCGGGCAGGCGGTGCCTGCCTGGGCTGCGTCACCTCGGCCGCGATTGCCGGCGCGGGCAGCATGCTGCTGGTCAGCTACCTGAGCTACCAGCGTCTCACCGAGGAAACGCCCGTTGCCTCGATCGAATTCCGGCGCGTCTCGCCGGACGAGTTCCAGGCGCGTCTGATGCGACCCGAACGGCTGGACGAATTCTTCGTGCTGCGCGGCGACGAGTGGCAGATCGATGCCCGTATCGTCACCTGGAAGCCACCGATGACCGTGCTCGGCCTCGATCCGATCTACCAGCTGACGCGGCTGGCCGGTCGCTACGGCGAGATCGACCGGGAGATCAACGAGGTGCGCACCGTGCACGCGCTGAGCGGAGAATTGCCCGTGGACGTGTGGCACGCCGCGCGCCGCTTCCCGATGTTGCTGCCCGGCATCGACGCCCACTACGGTACCGCCACATTCGTACCGATGGTGGATGGCGCACGCTTCGACGTGTCCTTGTCGCGAGACGCGCTGATCGCGCGTCCTGCGAACGAACCCGCGCGGCGGGCCGTCGGCAACTGGGGCCAGCCGTGAGCGGGCGTGCATTATGTCCAACCCCCGGGGTTTGCAGTGCGGTCCCGGGATATACTGCCAAGACGCTGTCTGGACTGGCGAAATAACGATAACAGGCAGGGTTGGAAGGTGACGATGGCGATCCTGATCGAGCGAGGCAAGGGCCTCAGGCGCGACGCGGACGAGCAGTTCGGGCTCGAGTGCCCGTATTGCGGCGTCTACGCGCACATGACGCCGCAGTCCGTCCCCGCTTTCGACAACCTGGCGAAGGTCAGACCGAAGCACGTCGGACTCGTGTACCAGTGTGACGCCTGCAGTGCGCCGGTCTTCCTGCGCTTCGCGGTGCGCGAATACCGCGACGACGAGATCGAGCTGTATCGCAATTTCATCGAGCTCGAGCGGCCGAAAGAGCGCTTTGCGTTCTCCTACCTGCCGAAGCCGACCGAGGCGCTGTTTCGCGAGGCGCTGAGCTGCTATTCGAACAACACGTTCAACGCGTTCGCCTCAATGTGCCGGCGCGCCGCCATGAGTTCCTACGGCGCCATGGGCGAGCACGGCAAGCTGAAGGCGTTCGACGAGGTGATGGCGGCGAAGAACATCGCCGAGATCGACGACGAAACCTTTGCGCCGATCAAGCGCATCCTGTTCGAAACCGGTATCGACGAGCGACTGCCGCTCCTGAATCGCGCCCAGGCAGGCATCCTGCTGGAGATCATGAAGGACATGTTCTACCAGTGCTTCGTGCGCCGTGGGAAGCTCACCCGTGCGATCAAGGTGCGGCGATTTTTCGTCGAGGACGGTATCGCCGATTCGGCGTAACGCTCTCGCTCAGCGCGGATCCGACGCGGGTTCTTCCGCTGGCGCCAGGTCGCTCGTGTCGTCGGGTTCGTCCGCCATCGGTTCGGCCATCGGCTCAGCCGCCGGCGCGGCAGCCGCGTCGCACTGCCAGCCCCAGCCGCCGAGCTTGGCGACGAATTCGGCGGCGCGCGCCTCGCAATAGCCTTCCTCGTTCAGCGCCCGCCACAGCACCTGCTGTTCGCCCGGGGCCTCGGTGTCCTTGTGGTAGTGCACTTCGCACGGCACTGTGACGCCGGTCTCGTAGACGATCTCGACGCGGCGCGTCAGGTCGCCCTGCGTGCATACGTAACTTTCCTGCGCGGCCGCGGCAAATGGCAGCAGCGCAAAGATGGATGCCCAGCGAATCTTCGACATGTCCGACTCCTCGAAAGGTTTGCGGTGCCCGGAGTATAGAACCTCGGGCGCGATCACGCTCGCCGGGCCTACTGCGGCACGAGCCAGCCGCTCAGGGCACGGAAGCGCCGATTCCTGAGCTCGCAGATGTAGCCGGCCTCCTGCGCGTGGTGGTCGGTCGGCGAAAAGCTGACCGGCGGCAGGATGCCGCCGCTGTCCCAGTCGCGGATCGAGTCCATCGCATCGAGGAAGCGGTCGCGGTCGAGGTCGCGGCCGGCGCGCTGCAGGCCTTCCACGACCAGCAGGCCGAATACGTATCCGTACACCGAGTAGCGATTCTTCGGGTGATCGGGAAAATACCTGTCCATCAGCTCACGGTAGCGCACTACGCCCGGTTCCTCGCTCAGGAGCGGGTCGGGGTAATGGCAAAAGCCCAGCGTGCCTTCCGCGTGATCGCCGTCGACGTTCAGGTACTGCTCGTCGGTCAGCGGCCCGGACGATACGAGCGGCACGTTCCAGTCGAGCGCGGCCTTCGCCTCGACGACCTTGCGTGCGCCGGCCGGGTACAGCGCCATGATCAGCACGTCCGGGTCCATGCGGCGCAGCGCTTCCACTTCGGCCATCGCGCTGTCGGGCTGCCGCTGAAGCGCCTGCGCGCCGACGTAGCGGTAGCCGAACTCTGAGGCGAGCTCGCGTGCGCGTCCGGCGAAATAGTCGCCGTAGTCGTTCGGCGCGTGGATCACCGCCACCCGCCGGTAGCCGCGATTCTCCGCGAGATAACGGAGCATCGCACGCGACTCGCCGGCGTAGCGCGGGAACGACGTGAACACATAGCGCTCCCCGTCGACCGTCAGCAATGCGGTGTGCGGAAAAAGGTGCGGCACGCCGTTTTGCATTGCGTACGCGCCGACGTCGACCGACGCCGGTCCGCCGAAATTGAACAGCAGGAACACGCCGTCCTCCTCCACGAGCCGGCGCGCGTTCGACACCATCTGTCGCAGCGGGTCCTCGCTGCCGCGCGGATACGACCTGATCTCGATGCGTCGCCCGTGAATGCCGCCCGACGCATTGACGTGTTCGATCACGAGACGCATGCCGAGGTTTTCCTCGTCGACCGAGAACGACTGCGCCGGTCCTTCCATGCCGATCAGGATCGTGTCGCCGCTGACACCGGGCGCGAGCAGCGCGAGGACCAGCGCGGTCGTCGTCATCGCCGTCGACTCAGTAACGCCAGCTCGTCAGGTCGGCCCCTTCCGGCGCACTCGACTCGATGCGTGCGAGGATCCGCGGCACGTAAAGCGTGTTGTAACGCAGCCGCGAGATGTAGATCGGGTTGTCGGGGTCGCCGTTCCAGCAGTGCTCCTGGCGGTCGCCGTACATGATCTCGCCGCCGTAGTAGGGATCAGTCGTGCTTTCGAGGAAATCCTCGAGCAGGTAGACGGCGTTGTTCAGGTGGAAGTTGTCCATGTCGCCGGTGAAGACGTGCAGTTTGCCCTCGAGCTTCGGCCCCAGCGTCGCCCAGTCGCGCTCGAGGATGTGGCGCATGTCGTAGTTTTCGCGCCAGTGATCAGCCACTTCGTGGTCGATCTCGCCGGTTCGCTTGTCCCAGATCCGCTTCGGATAGCCGTCCTCGCCCATCGGCGAATACACCGCCTCCCAGATGTCCCACTGGCCGCCGGAGCGGCTCCTGTCGCCGAGCACGAGCTCCATGTGATTCTCGTCCTCCATCGTCACGGTGATGTTGCCGAGGTAGTCGCGGTATGCCGGGCGCTCGACGCTGTTGAAGTCGCCGATCATGCGATACGCGTTCTCGTCCTCGTAGATGTTCACCGACTGGTAGTGACGGAAATCGAGCGAGTCGGGACAGGCGGCGAACGTGCCGTTGAACTCGTCGGGGTACAGGACCTGCACGCCGAATGCCTCCCAGCCGCCGGTCGAGCCGCCGTAGAGGAAGCGCGCCCAGCCTTCGCCGATGCCGCGAAATCGTTCCTCGATGTACGGAATGAGTTCGTAGGTGATTGCGTCGCCGTACGGGCCGA
>CALKYK010000214.1 GCA_938003715.1 uncultured Gammaproteobacteria bacterium | reverse complement strand
GATGGACGATGCCGGCGTTTCGACCGACGACATCGACCTGATCGTCGTCGGCACGACCAGCCCTGACCTGATTTTTCCGAACATCGCCACGCTGATCCAGCGTCGGCTGGACATTCACGGTTGCGCCGCATTCAGTATCGAGGCCGCGTGTACCGGGTTCATCTACGCGCTGGCAACGACCAACAAGTTCATCCGCGCCGGTGAAACCAAATGCGAGCAGGTGATAGGCGCCGAGATCATCACAAAGCTGATCGACTGGTCGGATCGAAGCACCTGCGTGCTGTTCGGCGACGGTGCCGGCGCCGTCATCGTCAAGCCGTCGGAAGAGCCCGGCATCCTGTCGACTCACCTCGGGGCCGACGGCCAGTACAAGGACCTGCTGTATTACCCGGTCGGCGTGTCGACAAATCTCGCGGCCGCCGGCGTAGGCGACTCGCGGATCATGATGAGCGGCAACGAAGTGTTCAAGGTCGCGGTCAAGACTCTGGGCGCGGTCGCCGAGGAGGCACTGAACGCGAACGGCATCGACAAGGAAGATCTCGACTGGCTCGTTCCGCACCAGGCGAACCTGCGCATCATTCAGGCGACGGCAAAGCGGGTCGGTGTGCCGATGGAAAAAGTGATCCAGACCGTGCAGGACCACGGCAACACGTCGGCGGCGTCAGTGCCGATGGCGCTGGACGTCGGCGTTCGCGACGGCCGCATACAGCGCGGTCAGCTGGTGCTGCTCGAAGCATTCGGCGGCGGCTTCACCTGGGGCTCGGTACTGATGAAGTACTGAGCGCTGCCGCGCTACCACAACGCGGTAGAAATTTTTGCGCGCCGGTCGCGCGCCAGTCTCCGTTTCATGCGCTGGTGCAGCTGCTGTCGCTTGCGGTCGATACGGTCGCGGCGAATTGCCGGGTCGTGTCCGGTCTTGAAGCGCCGGTCGTAGCCATCGCGGAAATCGCAGAAATCCTCGTAGGCCTCGCGCACGTGCTGTAGCTCGCGCACGACGAGTTCGATCATGATCACGTCGTCCAGGTATCCGATCACCGGGATGTGGTCGGGCAGGATGTCTTCCGGATCGCCGAAGTAAATGAACGTTGCGAGCAGCCGTTCGCGCTCGTTCTTCGGCAGCGCCCATTCCCGATCCTGCAGCATCATGATCATCGACTCGAGCTGCGGAATGCGTCGCGCGACACAGTCCGGTCGCGGCGCCGACTGCTTGGTTGCGCCAAGCACGCTGCCGATTGCCTCGGTGATCTCGGCCTCTTCGGCGTGTCGCACCGCCTCGCGCGATTTACGCAGCGCGTCGCGAAAAAATCGCAGATCGCGGCTGCTGAGTTCGAGAGTAAATTTCATGCCGGAGCCGGCGCTGTCGTGTCGGGTGGCCAAGGCTACCGGCCGTCCGGGATCGGGTCAACGCGCGCCCCCGGGTCGGCGGAAGCGTGCGCCACGGCCGATAAAGGCGCGATTTTCGTGGAATAATAGGCGCTGCCCGAGGTCCGGAAACACCCGTGAAACTGGTTATTGGCAACAAGAATTATTCGAGCTGGTCCCTGCGCGCCTGGTTATTGCTCAGGGAAGCCGGGATCGACTTCGAGGAGCACCGGGTCGCGCTGGACGAGGACGGTTCCGCGGCGGAGATCGCACGGTTTTCACCCTCGGGCTGCGTGCCGGTGCTGGTGATGGACGGACTGACGGTCTGGGATACGCTCGCAATCGCCGAAACCGTTGCCGAACGCTGGCCGGACAAGGGGCTGTGGCCGGACGACGCCGACGCACGGGCACATGCGCGCGCCATAAGCGCCGAGATGCACGCCGGGTTTCACGCGCTGCGTCACGCGATGCCGATGAACTGTCGGGCCATGGGGCGGCGCGTGTCTCTGCCGGACCCGGTGACCACCGACATCGATCGCATCTTCGCTATCTGGACCGACTGCCACCGGCGCTACGGCGCGGACGGCAACTGGCTGTTCGGCCGCTTCAGCGTAGCCGATGCGATGTACGCGCCGGTCGTGCTGCGCTTTCGCACCTACGGCATCAACCTGCCGGAATCGGCGCTTAACTATCCGCGGCGTCTGCTGGAAAGCGAACCGCTGCAGGAGTGGCTGGTCGAATCGGAATCCGAAACGGAAGTCATCAAGCGGGAAGAGGTCGGACAATGAAGGATTCGAAACGCGTTTTGATTTCGATGTTGCTGTGCATTGCGGCGACGGCGCATGCGGAAATCTACGAACTGCCGCCGCCGGGCAACGACGTGATCGGTGCACTGACGAGGGTCACCGCGCGCGCCGACGACACGCTGCTGGAGATCGCGCGTCGCCATGGTCTGGGTTACGAGGACATCGTGCGTGCAAACCCGGATGTCGATACCTGGTTGCCGGGCGAGGGCACCGAGGTCGTGCTGCCGACGCGTTACGTGCTGCCGCCGGGACCGCGGACGGGGGTCGTTCTGAACCTCGCCGAGTACCGCATGTACTACTTTCCGCAGGCGGATCCGGGTGAGGCGGCCGTCGTCATGACCTACCCGATCAGCATCGGACGCATGGACTGGGAAACGCCGCTGGGTCGCACGTCGATCATTTCCAAGGTTCGCAAG
>CALKYK010000213.1 GCA_938003715.1 uncultured Gammaproteobacteria bacterium | reverse complement strand
ACCGTGCCGGAAGGCGAGTGGATCATCGGCCGCGGCTGGGACGAGGGCGCCTGGGCAAATCGCTACCCGGACAAGGTCTTGCTTTCCGAGGCCGTACCGAACCACCCGGTGTTTCTCGACAGCCTGCACGGCTTCGCCGGCTGGGTGAACCAGGCGGCGCTCGATGCGGGCGGCATCACCGCCGATTCCGAGGTGCCGGTGGGCGGCGAGATGCGTCTCGGCGACGACGGAGAACCGAACGGCCTGTTCCTCAATCGCGCGACGACGATGCTCGATGCGATCGTGCCCGAGCCTTCGCGAGAGACGCTGATCAACCAGGTCCTGATCGGGCTGAACCAGATGGCGGAGGACGGCTACGTCGCGGTGCACGAGGCGGGCCTGGGTTCCCGGGCGATGAGCATCCTCGAAGAGCTCGAGGCCGAGGGCCGCCTGCCGATCCGCGTCTACGCGATGCTGTCGCTGCGCGACGAAGACCTGATTCGAAGGTGGCTGGAAAAAGGCCCCGACACCGATAACGACAGCTTTCTCGTCACCCGCGCGGTCAAGGCGTATTACGACGGCGCGCTGGGTTCGCGCGGCGCGCGCCTCCTGTACGACTACGCCGACATGCCGGGGCATCGCGGCGTCAGCGGCGGCAACTACGGCTTCGACCAGGCGCTGAACGCAGAGGCGATGAAAGCAGGCTTCCAGATCGGCATCCATGCGATCGGTGACGCCGGCAACCGCGAGGCGCTGGACATCCTCGAAGCCGTGATTCGCGACCATCCGCCGGCGCGAGCGAACCGGCACCGCATCGAGCATGCGCAGGTTCTGCATCCCGACGACATGCCGCGGCTCGCCGAGCTCGGCATCATCGCATCGATGGAGCCGCCGCACGCGATGGAGGACAAGACCTGGGCCGAGGAGCGGCTGGGTTCGGAGCGCGTACTCGGCGCCTACGCGTGGCGCACGTTACGCGAAAACGGGGCGCAGCTGACGTTCAACTCCGACAACCCCGGTTCCGATCACGACATTTTCTACGGCCTGCACTCGGCGATCACGCGCCAGGACAAGAACCGCGAACCCGAGGGAGGCTGGTACGTGGAGCAGGCGATGAATGCGGACGAAGCGGTGCGCGGTTACACGCTGTGGTCCGCATACGCGAGTTTCCGCGAGGACGACACCGGCATCATCGAGGCGGGACGCTGGGCGGACCTGACGGTCATGGACATCGACCCGTTCGTGCTGGCCGACGAGAGCCCCGGCGATATCCTCAACGGGCGGATCCTGATGACGATCGTCGACGGCAGGGTCGTGTACGAGCGCTGACCCGGGAGATCAGTTCGGGATCACGTCGTTTCGCACCGGCGCCCGGCCGTCGAAGCGCATCGCGACCGGGTACAGTTTCCGGTTCTCGTCGAACCGGGCTGCCTGGATGTGCAGGTGCGGCTCCTGAGAGAACCCCGAATTTCCGGCCTGGCCGATCGGCTCGCCTGCTGCGACGACGTCGCCTTCCGACACGCGAACGCTGCCCGACCTCAGGTGCGCGAGCCAGATGAAGGTCTTGTTGCAGTCGATGATCACGTAGTTGCCGAGGCCCTCGGCCGGATCGACGTCCATCGTTGAGCCCGCGTTGTCGTCGACGTGATTCGCCGCTTCGACGATCGTGCCGCCGCAGGGCGCGTACACCGGCTCGCCGAAAATGTGGTGCAGCTCGTTGTCCGGCGCCAGGATGTTTCGCGACGCGCCGCCGAGCGGCCCCAGCTTGTTGATGTCGATTGCGTAATCCTGCGCCGACGCAGGGACGCGCATATGGTTGTTGATGATCGGGCGCGAACCGCCCGCCGACACGTAGTAACGGCCGTCGCGCAATGGAAATTCGAGGTCGACGAACGGCCCGGGGTAATCGCGGCCCGCGACGAGTCCGGCGGCGCCGTACAGCGCGTAGCCGGCCAGAACGGCGAGCAGCACCGAACCCGCGGTCGGCAGCATGCCGCCGTGCCAGGGCCTGAGCCCGTCGCGAATGCCGCGCCAGGCGGACCACGCGGTGACCGCGAGCAGCACCATTGTGAGCAGGCGTGCGTAGTGCGAACCAGCCAGCGGCCACTGTCCCCACAGAAACAGGAACACGGCCACCGCGGCGAAGAAGGCTGCACCGGCCATCAGGCCGACCCACGAGCATGGCCGCCAGCGCCAGGCGATCACGGCCAGGACGAGGGGGACGCCGTTGTGCACGAAAAGGAAAACCAGTTTGGCCACGATACGGGCAACCCAACTCAAAAAGTGATTCGCGGGTTGGATGCCCGTGACCAGGAAGTCGTTGAAATCGCCAGCGTACCTTGGTCGAATGGCGCGCGAGGGACATCGCGCAAGGTACAATCACCGGTCCCGCCGCGCGATTCGTGGGTGCCGAGTGAAAATCCTCGCCCGACTCATTATCGGACTGTTCGCTGTCCTGGTCCTTGCGATCGGCGCGCTGGCGGTCACGATCAGCTACACGGAAGAGTGCGACGGCTTGCCTACGGTGACATCCGGGGTCGAACTGATGCGCGCGGTGCAGTATCGCTGTTACGGCGGGCCGGAAGTGCTCGAGTTCGTCGAGGTGCCGAAACCGCAGCCCGGCGACAACCAGGTACTGGTCCGCGTGCTGGCCGCGGCGGTCAATCCCCTCGACTGGCATTACATGCGCGGCTCGCCCTACATCATGCGGCTGGACTCCGGCATCGGCGCACCGAAGAATCCCGGCCTGGGGGTCGACTTCGCTGGCATTGTCGAGGCGGTGGGCGCAAACGTCACGAAGTTCGAGCCGGGCGACGAGGTCTTCGGCGGACGCAACGGCGCGTTTGCCGAGTACGTCGTCATCGGGCAGGACAGCGCCATCGCGCGTATGCCGCCCAACGTCACGTTCGAGGAAGCAGCCGCGGTGCCGATCGCGGCGATCACCGCGCTGCAGGCGCTGCGCGACAAGGCGAACGTACAACCCGGTGACAAGGTACTGATCAACGGCGCGTCCGGCGGAGTCGGCACGTTCGCGGTGCAGATCGCGAAGGACATGGGGGCGGAAGTAACCGGCGTCTGCAGCACGCGCAACGTCCAGATGGTTCGAATCCTAGGCGCGGACCACGTGTTCGACTACACGAAGGAAAACTACACGACGGCGAGCGTCGAGTTCGATGCCATCATCGACCTGGTCGGAAACCATCCGCTCTCGGCAAACCGGCGCGTGATGGCCGACGACGGCATCATGGTCATCGTTGGTGCGCAGAAAGGCGACTGGCTCGGCCCGCTCGCGGCGCCGTTGAAGGCCGTTTTCTACCGGCCGTTCGTCAGCCAGGACTTCGTCATGCTCCTGTCGCAGTTCAACCAGCAAGACTTCGAGACGCTCGCCGCGTACCTCGAGGACGGCACGATCAACCCGCAGCTGGACCGCATCTACCCCTTCGACGCGATTCCCGAGGCAATGCGCCTTTCGGAATCGGGCAGGGCGCAGGGCAAGATCGTCATCAAGTTCGACTGAAAGCGGTGGCGTCGAAAATCGCCGCTCAGACCTGTGGCTGCAGCACTGCAAGCGTATTGCGAATTCGCTCGAGCAGCCGGGTTTCGATCTCCGCCAGGCGCCCTTCGTCGCTGCCGCCTTCGGCCAGGTCGGCGGCCGTCAGCCCCTGCGGCGCCAGGTCCTCGATGAATATGATCATCAGCTCCTTGCGCCGCGTCTCATCGGTCAGGTGCACGAGCCGCGCGTAGGCGAAGTCTTTTGGAAACGAATAGCCCTTGCTCGCCAGGAACTGCCGCGTCAGGCCGCCGTCGGTGCCGCGGCGGCGGGCGGTCGGGTCGCTTTCTATGATGGCAGTGTCGACGTAGAAGTCGAATTCGCCCAGCTGCAGGCGCCCGGGTGAGCTTTCGTAGTTGTAGGAGTAGGAATTGTCCGGCAGGTAGGCCTCGAATTGCACCCAGTAGAGGCTGACGAGAACGTTGTCTGCATCGGTCTCGACGAAAAAATACTGCTCGGTATCGGCAACCCCGTACAGGATGAATTTCTGTCCACCGACGTAGCGGAATGCGGGATCGAAGCGCACGATCGCTGCCGGATCCGAGTCCGAAACGATGTCGTTGCCGGCGACGGTTCGTGTCAGGCCCTCGAATTCGGGCTCGGTCGTGAACCGGCCGCGGTCCGAGTAGTACCAGTGCGCTGTGCCGACGCCGCCGACAATCACGACGGCTGCGGCGATGAGTAACTTTTTCATGCGGAATCCCCTGGCTTTCCGGTTAGATGCCGGCCGCAGCCGTTTGGATTACCGATGCGTCCGCCGGACTGCGCGGCTCGCGCAATCGGCTAGGTAAATCTACGTATCAGCAGGTAAACGGTCGTTCCCTAGAATGCGGCGGCGTTGATACGCGCATTCCGTCCCGGCGATGCGCAACGCCCGAATGCCGATGCGAGTTGCGCCGCCGTGAAATCCACCATTGCCTCGAACCTGATGTTTCGCCTGCTACTCAGGCCAGCGCAGGTATTCGAGGAGCTCGCGGAAACGCGACCGGATCCGCACGTCGTGTTTTTCAAGTACCTGCTCTGGCTCGCCGTGCTGCCGCCGGTTTTCGCCTACATCGGTGCCGCCAATTTCGGGTGGCGACTCGGCGCCGCCGACCCGCTGTACGTTCCGACCGACCAGCTCGTGCTGATCAGCCTTGGGTATTTTTTCATTCTCCTGTTCGGCTTCGTCAGTACTGCGATCGTCGCGCAGTGGATGGCGAACACCTACGGCGCGCGCCACTCGCTCGGCATCCACTTCGCACTGGTCGTCATCATCGCCGCGCCGCTCGTCGTCGGCAGCCTGATGCATCTGTTCCCGCACGTGTTCCTCAACATCCTGGTCCTGATCCCGGTGCTGATGTGGAGCATGTTCCTGCTTTATCGCGGGCTGCCGGTCGTGCTTAAGATCAGCCCCGAGCGCGGCATGCTGATGGCCGCATCGCTGATCGGCTACCTGCTGGTCGCCGCGGTGAG
>CALKYK010000212.1 GCA_938003715.1 uncultured Gammaproteobacteria bacterium | reverse complement strand
GTAACAGGAACTCGAGCGTCGCTGCGTCGATATTCGGCAGATCACAGGCCAGCACCAGCCAGCTGACACCCGGATGTTCGTCGTAGGCCGACAAAATGCCCGCAACCGGCCCGAGGTCGTCGTAGCGGTCGACGATGCAGTCGAAGCGCCCGCGCAGCGGGTCGTCCGCCTGCTCGGCACGCGCGGATACGAATACCCGCTCGACGTGCTCGCCCAGCCGCCGCGCCGCCCGTTCGAGCTGCGTTTCGCCCGCCACTTTCAGCGACGCCTTGTCATGGCCCATGCGCCGGCTCTCGCCGCCGGCCAGGAGCAGGCCGTATACCGGTTCAGGCACGCTCACGCCGGAAGTCCTCCTTGCCGCCGGATTTGGCCATCAGGCGCGTGTCGCGAATCGTGATGTCGTGCGACAGTGCCTTGCACATGTCGTACACGGTCAGCGCGGCGACGCTCGCGCCGGTCAGTGCCTCCATCTCGACGCCGGTGCGGTGGTGCACCTTGCATCGGCAATCGATGACGGCGCGGCCGCGCTCGTCGAGACTGATGGAGATCTTGCAGTCGTCGAGACCGAGCGGGTGGCAGAACGGGATCAGTTCGTGCGTGCGTTTCGCCGCCATCACGCCGGCGACGATCGCGGTCGCGAATACCGGGCCTTTAGCCGTTTCGATGTCGCCGCCGTCGAAGCGCTCCGCCACCTCGCGCGGAAACTCGACGATCGACTGCGCATGCGCTTCTCGCGCTGTCGGCGTCTTGTCGCTGACGTCGACCATCGTCGGCTGGTTGCCGCGGTCGATATGGCTCAGTTTGCTCATTCGATGCTCTCGACTCAGCCGCCCATGCGATACATCTCGACCTTCGAGACGAGCGGCTGCTCCACGGTCTCCCTGCCGCGCAGTTCGCTGTAGCGATCGACGCGCTGCAGCCACACGCGCCGCAGCAGGTCGGCCAGGTCCTCGTCGCTGGCGCCGTCGCGGATCGGTCCGCGCAGGTCGGTGCCGGTGCTGGCGAACAGGCAGGTGTACAGCGTGCCGTCCGCGGACAGCCGGGCGCGGCTGCAGGCGCCGCAGAATGGTTCCGTCACCGAGGAGATGAAGCCGATCTCGCCGCCACCGTCCAGGTACTGGTAACGACTCGCCACCTCGCCCGGATAGTTGCGCCCCACGGCGCGCACGGGCCAGCGGGCGTGAATCGCCTGCAGCAACTCCTTCGACGCCACCACCTGGTCGTAGGTCCAGCCGTTGCGGTTGCCGACGTCCATGAATTCGATCATTCGCACGATGTGACCGCTGCCGCGAAAATGCTCGAGTACGTCGAGCACCGTGTGCTCGTTGACACCGCGCTGCACGACGACGTTGATCTTGACCGGCGCGAGGCCCGCCGCTTCGGCGGCTGCGATGCCTTCGAGCACGGCTTCGACGTCGCCGCGATCACCGCTCATGCGCCGGAACACTTCGGCATCGAGGCTGTCCAGGCTGATCGTCACGCGCCTCAGGCCCGCAGCCTTGAGCTTCGACGCCAGCGGCGCGAGCAGCACACCGTTCGTGGTCAGGGCAAGGTCGTCGACGCCGTCGATTTCGGCCAGCTGCGAGACGAGCCCGCTCACGTTCTTGTCGAGCAGCGGCTCGCCGCCGGTGAGACGCAGCTTGCTGACGCCGAGGCCGACGGCGATGCGCGCGATGCGCAAGATCTCGTCATGGGCGAGGCGCTGGGCACGGGTCAGGAACTGGTAGTCGGCGTGATACTTCGCTTCGGGCATGCAATACGGGCAGCGAAAGTTGCACCGGTCCAGGAGCGAGATGCGCAGATCGGCGAGCGGCCTGCCGAGGCGGTCGCGGACATCCCCGCCGGAAGCGGGCGGGAGCTTCGAATCAGGCGCTTTCATTACTCGGGGAAATTTACCATTTCGGTGTTAGACGCCTGGCGCGCGGTTTTACGCCGGCGAAGCCTGACATTATACTGCGGGCGCTCCGGCAGCCCAGCTCCGTTTTACATTCACCTGCTTCCGCCGCGACCGGCAAGGGCGTGGCGCGGGAGCCGCTTTTCGCCGCCCCGACCGGTACGGGACCCGACTATGAAGATCGAACTCACGTCCGAAGAGCGCGCCTTCCGCGCGGAGGTCCGCCAGTTCTTCGCCGACGAATACCCCGACGACATTCGCCGCAAGCGCAATGAGGGCGTTCCGCTGTCGCGCGACGACATGGTGCGTTGGCAGAAGCTCCTGTACCGGAAAGGCTGGTTCGCAGTGAACTGGCCGGTCGAGTACGGCGGCACCGGCTGGAGCGCCGTCAAGCAGTACCTGTTCGCGAACGAGATGGCGGCCATCAACGCACCGCCGCTGGTTGCGTTCGGCGTCAAGATGGTCGGGCCGATCATCTATACGTTCGGCAACGAGGAACAAAAGGCCCGCTTCCTGCCGGACATCCTGGCCAGCAACACGTGGTGGTGCCAGGGCTACTCGGAACCGGGGTCGGGTTCGGATCTCGCATCGCTGAAGACCCGCGCCGACCGCGACGGCGATCACTACGTCGTCAACGGTACCAAGACCTGGACGACGCTCGGGCAGTATGCGGACTGGATTTTCTGTCTTGTACGCACCAGCACAGATGTCGCGCGAAGGCAGGAAGGCATCAGCTTCCTGCTGATCGACATGCAGACGCCGGGCGTATCGGTGCGACCGATCATCACGATCGAGGGTGATCACGAAGTCAACGAGGTGCACCTGGAAAACGTGCGCGTGCCGGTGCAGAACCTGGTCGGCGAAGAGGGCAAGGGCTGGACCTACGGCAAGGTGCTGCTGCAGCACGAGCGCACCAACATCGCCGGCGTCGCGGTATCGAAATACCGACTCGAGCGGCTCAAGGACAAATCGGCAGCCCGCGTGCACGATGCGGATCCGCTGCTCGCCGACGACGCGTTTGCGCGCAAGCTGGCGCGGCTCGAAATCGAGCTCAAGGCGCTCGAGTACACCGAACTCCGGACGCTCGCCTCGGTGGCGGTCGGCAAGGCCCCGGGCCCGGAATCGTCGATTCTCAAGATTCGCGGCACCGAGGTGCAGCAGGCGCTCGATGCGCTGTTTGTCGAAGCGGCAGGTTACTACGCCCTGCCCTACTTGCCGTCCCAGTACACGCTGGATTTTCCCGACGGCGAACGCATCGGCGAAGGCACCGAGACACAAAGCTCGCTCCGGTACTTCAACAATCGCAAGGCGTCGATTTACGGCGGGTCGAACGAAATTCAGAAGAACATCATCGCCAAGCACGTGCTCGGGCTGTAGCGGCGGGGACTATCGAAGCATGGATTTTTCACTGACGGAAGAACAGTCGATGCTCGCGGACAGCGTGTCGCGGTTCATCGATACCGATTACGATTTCGATACGCGGCAGAAGATCGCGTCCACGGATGCGGGCTTCAGCGACGACATGTGGCGGTCGTTCGCCGAACTCGGATGGACCGCGGTGCCCTTTGCCGAGGAAGACGGCGGTCTCGACGGCGGCCCGATCGAGCTGATGCTGATGATGGAGCAGTTCGGCCGGGGCCTGGTCGTCGAACCCTACCTCGCGAACATCGTGCTCGCGGGCGGCGCATTGCGTCGTGCCGCGACGACGGAGCAGAAATCCGAATGGCTTGCGCCACTGGTCGGCGGCGAGCGCCACGGCGCGCTGGCGTTTGCCGAGCCGCAGGCGCGCTACGACATCGAAAATGTCGCGGCCACGGCAAAGCGGAAGGGCAAGGGTTACGTACTGTCCGGGCGCAAGAACTTCGTGCTGAACGGCGACCGGGCCGACTTCCTGGTCGTGCCGGCGCGCACGGCCGGGGCGAACACCGACGACACGGGTATCACACTGTTCATCGTGCCCGCCGACGCCGACGGCCTGTCGCGGCGCGGCTACCCGGCCGTGGACGCGCTGCGCGCAGCCGAAGTCGAACTCGACGGTGTCAGCGTGCCCGCCGACGCAGTACTCGGCGAAGTCGATGACGGGCTCGGCGTGCTGCGCGCTGTCGTCGACGAAGCGACGCTTGCGGTGTCGGCCGAAGCGGTCGGCATCATGCAGACGATGCACGACAAGACCGTCGAGTATTCGAAGAGTCGCGTCCAGTTTGGCGTGCCGATCGGCACGTTCCAGGCACTGCAGCACCGCATGGTCGAAAACCTGATGGCCTGCGAACAGAGCCGCTCGCTACTGTACTGGTGCGTGATGGTCAACGCTGCCGGGGACGATGCAGCCCGCGCAGCGATCAGCGCGCTTAAGTACCAGGTCGGGACGGCCGGTGTGCACGTTGCGCGCGAAGCGGTGCAGCTGCACGGCGGAATGGGCGTCACCTGGGAACTGGACATCGCGCACTACTTCAAGCGCATGACGGCCATCGACATCCTGTTCGGCAACGCCGACTACCACCTGGACCGTTATCGCGCACTCGCCGCCTGACCCGGCGGAGAG
>CALKYK010000211.1 GCA_938003715.1 uncultured Gammaproteobacteria bacterium | reverse complement strand
AGGATCTCGTCGTCGGCCATGATGGCGCCCTTGTACGCCATGAAGTGCTTGAAGCTGTTCACGCCTTTCTCGCGCACCAGCGTTTCCATGTCCTTCGACACCGTGTCGTCCCACCAGGTGATCGCGACGTGGAACGTGTAGTCGGCGACCGCTTTTTCCGCCCAGTCGCGCCACTGGTTATAGGCCTCCATGATGTTCTGCTGCGGGTTCGGGATCACGAAGTCGATGATCATCGTCGTGCCGCCCGCGACCCCGGCCGCGGTGCCGGTCTCGAAGTCGTCGCTTGCCACCGTGCCCATGAACGGCAGCTGCATGTGCGTATGCGGGTCGATGCCGCCCGGCATCACGTACTGCCCCGATGCGTCGATGACCTCCGCGCCCTTCGGCGCGTCGATGTCTTTGTCGATGGCGACGATCCGGCCGTCCGCGCACAGCACGTCGCCGCGCCAGGTGTGTTCGGCGGTGACGATCGTCCCGCCCTTGATCAGTACTGTCATGATGTTGCCCTTGCCGTCTGGCCGCTGTAGCCACTCCCACGAATGGCCTTACAGGATAGATAATAGAATATGCCGCCGAGAATCGAGCCGGTGAACCAGCCGTAGCTGTAGAACCAGTCGTACAGCGGCCCGCTGCCGATCGAGATCGCGACGATCGTCATGCTGACCGGGGCCAGGAACGCGATGAAGCCCGGCACGTGCCAGGCCGGGTAGCCGGCGCCGTCCTTGTACAGCGCGAGCACGTCGTAGGCCTGGCCGCGCACGACGAAGTAGTCGACGATCATGATGCCGGCGATCGGCCCGAGCAGGCTCGAGTAGCCGATCAGCCAGTTCGAGTACAGGCTCTCCAGGCTGACGTCGGACTCGATCCACTCAAGCTTTTTCAGGAGCTCCCAGCTCATCAGCAGAATGCCGATGAAGCCGGTCACCAGCACGCCTTTCGTCTCGTTGATGTACTTCGGCGCGATGTTCTGGAAACTGTTCGTTGGCGACACGATGTTTGCCGCCGTGTTCGTCGAGATCGTCGCCAGGATGATCACCAGCATCGCGAGCACGACCCAGACCGGCTGGTCGATGCGGCCGATCAGGTTGATCGGGTCGGAGATCGTCTCGCCGACGAGGCCCATCGACGCCGACGTCAGCAGGACGCCCAGGCCCGCAAACAGGAACATCGTCAGCGGCAGGCCGATGATCTGGCCCACGACCTGGCTCTTTTGCGAATCCGCAAAGCGGCTGAAATCGGGGATGTTCAGCGACAGCGTCGCCCAGAAGCCGACCATCGCGGTCAGCGCCGCCATCAGGTAGCGGAACGCCGGTTCGCCTTCGGGCCGCGTCGCCGGCGTTGCGAGAATTTCGCTGATGGAAACCTTCGGCAGCGCCCAGATGCAGAGCCCGATCGCGACCGCCAGCAGGAGCGGTGCGGCGAGCGCCTCGAGGTGCTTGATCGACTCGGAGCCGCGGATCACGACCGTGACGTTCGCCACCCAGAAGATGAAAAAGCCGAGCACCTCGCCGGTGCCGCCCAGCGCAGCCCAGTTGTCGGAGATCGCGGAGAACAGCAGGTGTATCGCGATGCCGCCGAACAGTGTCTGCACGCCGAACCAGCCGCAGGCGACGAGCGCGCGGATCAGCGCCGGCACGTTCGAGCCGACGATGCCGAACGATGCCCGCAGCACGACCGGGCAGGGGATGCCGTAGCGCGTGCCGGGATACGCATTCAGCGTCAGCGGGATCAGCACCACCAGGTTCGCGAACAAGATCGTCCACAGCGCTTCCGCGACGGACAGGCCGAAGTACGCGGTCAGCACGCCGCCCAGCGTGTAGGTCGGCACGCAGATCGCCATGCCGACCCAGAGCGAGGCGACGTTCCATTTCGTCCATGTGCGCTCGGACGCTTTGGTCGGCGCGATGTCGGCGTTGTAGCGCGGGCTTTCGAGTATGTCCGGGCCGGCGTCGAGCTCGACGAACTCGCCGACCGACCTCAGTTTCGACTCGGACGCCATCCGAACTCAGCCCTCGACCAGGTCGAAGTAGAGTTCCGGCCGGCGGTCGCGGAAGAACTGCCAGGTGTTGCGCACCTCGCGCACCATATCGAGGTCGATCTCGTGCACCAGCAGTTCGTCCTTGTCGTAGCTCGCCTGCGCCTCGATCGAGCCACGCGGGTTGACGATGTAGGACGAACCGTAGAACTCACCCATTTCCTTTGCCCACGGCTCCTCGGTGCCGATGCGGTTGATCGCGCCGATGAACACGCCGTTCGCGGCCGCCGACGCCGGCTGCTCCAATTCCCACAGGTATTTCGAGAGTCCTGCCACGGTCGCAGACGGGTTGACGATGTACTCGGCGCCGTTCAGCGCCAGCGCGCGCCAGCCCTCCGGGAAGTGCCGGTCGTAGCAGATATAGACGCCGAGATGTAGGTACGCGGTTTCGAACACCGGGTAGCCGAGGTCGCCAGGCTTGAAAAAGAACTTCTCGTAGAAACCGGGATCGACCTGCGGGATGTGCGTCTTGCGGTACTTGCCGAGGTAGGTGCCGTCGGCATCGATCACGGCGGCCGTGTTGTAGTAGACGCCGGGCATTTCCTCTTCGTAGATCGGCACGACGATGACCATGTCGTGTTTCTTCGCGTGCTCCTGCATCAGCTTCGTCGTGTGCCCGTCGGGAATTCGTTCGGCCGCGGCATACCAGCGGCGATCCTGGCTCGGGCAGAAATACGGCTGCGTGAACACTTCCTGGAAGCACAGCACCTGCACGCCCTTCTTACCCGCTTCCTCGATGTACGGCAGGTGCGCCTCGATCATCACGTCGCGGATTTTCTGCGGGTCGTCGGCGGCATCGCCCTTGAAGCCCATCTGGATCAATCCGCATTTCACTTTCGCCATGCTGCGCCTCGCTGCCGGGATGGACGACCGACGCGGGACTGCGCCGGCGTACTACTGATACGAAGGGTCATATTCTAGCCGTAAGGCCCGGATATTTCGACGGAACTCTAACGAAAAGAGGTCCAGGAGCCGTGCATCGGGTTCGGCAGCACGTACCAGCCGTCGCCCCAGTAGTCGGCGAACATGCGCGTCATCGCGCGCCGGCTGTCAGCCGTTGCATTCGTCGTGCACGGGGCGACCGCGCGCCGGCGCGTGCAGGGAATGAAATCGCCGAGGTCGTCACCGAACAGCATCACGACGCGGTAATACTGCGCGACCCAGTCACGCCGCGACTGTTTCTCCTTGCCCCAGCCGTCGCGCTCGCCGGACAGGAACACGTTTTGCTTGTTGGCCGGAAACCCGGCTTCAATCAGTTCACTGATGACGACCGGCTTCTGCGGGCAACTGTCGTCGATACCCTCGATGATTTCGCAGGGACGATTCGTCACGAAGAAAACCTGCACGCCCGACGCGACAGCGTACTCGACGAACGCCGGCGCGCCAGGCACCGGTTCGGCAATGTTTGCGTCGCTCCACTCATTGAGTTTTCGGTCCTCGAACGGCGGCTCCAGCGTAACCTGGAAGCGGATGTTGCTGACCGCGGTCTCGTCGACGTCCAGGATGACCGCCGGCGGCAGGTCCTCCGCCCCCTGCTGGTACGGCAGCGCGCTCCAGGTCGGGTCGGCGATCTTCGCCGGTAGCGCTAGCGTCGCGGCGCGGTAGGCCTGTCTCGCAAGCGCCTCGTACTCCGCGGCGTCGCGAACCCAGCGCAGCCCGAGATCCAGGTCACCGCGCTCTGCCGCATCCTCGTGCTCGGTGGCCTGCGGCGCGCTGACGCAGCCGGCGAGGAACAGCGTCATCAGGGATAGAATCGCTCGGTCCATCGTCTACCTTTCGTCGATCCAAAACGGAACCGAGGTTAGCACGACGATTGCGCCGCGGCTTTCCGCAATCGCAAATCCGTACGCAAGCAGGCAGAATCGGTGCGCCTGCAAGGAGGGTCGGATGCAATTGTTGCGAATCTCGTTACTGCTGCTGCTCGGTTCCTGTGCTGCATCGCCACAGCACGGCGGCGAATCCGTGCTCACGTTCCTGCACATGAACGACACGTATCGCGTCGACGCGGTTGAAGAGGGATTGAGCGGGGGCTTCGGCAGGGTGATCACGCTGGCGCGTGCGCTCGAGGCCGACGGGCACGACGTGCGCTTCCTGCACGGCGGCGACTTCCTGTTCCCGTCGCTCGAGAGCCAGCTCTGGGGCGGCGAGCAGATGATCGAGGCGATGAACTTCATGGACGACATCGCGCCGCTCCACGCCGTGCCCGGCAACCACGAATTCGATCCGCGCACGCCGGACAATATCGTCGCACGAGTGCGCGAGTCGCGTTTCGACTGGCTGGCGGCGAACATGCGCCTCGAGACCGGGGAAACCGACGTCGACGCCCGGCTCCTGCCGTCGCTGACGTTCGAGCACGGCGGGCGAACCATCGGCACC
>CALKYK010000210.1 GCA_938003715.1 uncultured Gammaproteobacteria bacterium | reverse complement strand
GACGCGGGTCGACGACGGGCCGCCCCGCGCACGGGATAATGCCGGCATGAACCGCTGGCTGTCCCTGCTGCCCGTCATCGTGCCGGTCCTGTTCTGGGCCTGGTACCACTACCACAAGGACCGACACCTGCCGGAACCGCGCTTGCACCTGTTGGCCGCGTTCCTGCTCGGCGTGGGCGCCTTCTGGCTCGGGGCCCTGCTCTACGAGGGACTGGATTTAATCGGCCTGCGCCGGGACGCCTTCCTGCTCGCGGAAACCGATCGCCTGGCGCTGCTCAGGTACGCGGTATTCGCCATCGGCCCGATCGAGGAGTTCGCGAAGCTCGTGCCTTTCGTGCTCGTGTGCCTGCGTTTTCGCGAATTCGACGAGCCTATCGACGGCATCATCTATGCATCGTTCGTCGCACTTGGCTTCGCCGCGGTGGAAAACGTCCGCTACCTGCCTTTCCTCGACACGGGTGAGGCGATCGCTCGGGGATTCGCCGCGCCGGTCGTGCACATCGTGTTCGCCTCGATATGGGGGCACTACGTCGGGCTGGCCTGGATACGCCGCAAACGCGTCGTCGTCACGGCGGTTGCCGCGCTGTCCGCAACAGCGCTGCTGCATGGGCTTTACGACTACCTGGTCATTGCGATGCCGTACGCAGCGCTGCCGGTCAGCGCGCTACTGGTACTGGTGCTGTGGGTCTGGCGGGCATGGCTGCTGCACGGACTCCATCGCGCGGCAACCGCCGGCGAGCCGCGGCCGTGAGCGGCGCCTAGGTGCTGCGGTTGTAGGGGTCGTAGGCGCCGTCGTCCTGCCGTTTTGGCGGACCCGGCTCCTCGAGACTCAGCTCCAGCTGTTCCCCGTCAAGCAGCTCTTCGCAGCGTTTCTGGATCTCAGAAAGCTTCAGCGAAACATTCGATTGCGACAGCGGTTCGTCCATCCGTCGTACCCGTTCTCCGTGCTGGCGTCGCGTTCTGTCGCACATTGGCGACAGTCGGATCTGTCGCAGTATAGAGACAGGGTCATTGCCAAAGTGTGAACCCGCTCACACTTGATCTGCCGTTTTTACAGGAATTCAGCATGTTATGTCAATTTTCTCGAACACCTGGCAGCAACTGGCGTTGCCGTGAGGCCGGCGAGCCCCCGCGGCGGCACGTGTCGGTCCCGCTCAGGGCTTCAGCTGCTCGACGATGGCGCGGACGATGACCATGCAGGCCGCGGCGTTGAAAAGCACGCTCAAGCTCTCGAGCACGTCGGTCAGGTACACGCCGATCGCCGGAATCTCGCTCATTGCCCCCGGTACGACGTTCAGCGCCAGCGTCGCGACGAGGAAATAGGTCCAACGCTCCGACTCGACGAACCAGCCGCCGATCAACCCGAGGACCGCGATGATAGCCGCGGCCTGCGGCACGTCGATCAGGCCGGCGACGACGGCGAACAGCACTGCAACCAGGCGCACAATCTTGCTCAAACCCATAGCTCACTCCCGGCAATTTCGTTGTTGTTGTTTTGCCTGCACCGCCGGGCAGGCGATGCCGGTGGACGCGAAAGTCTAGCAACTCGGGACGCCGCTGCCCTGCCCCTGGCCGCAAACATGAAATTGTGCAATTTTTCGACCAGAAATCGCCGCTTACCTGCGCCACGGGTGACCTCCCGGCAGGGCTTGCCGCGACGGCGCGGTGCCTCAGTAGCGAACCAGCGCGGAACCCCAGGTGAAGCCGGCACCGAAAGCCTCGAAGAGCAGCAGGTCGCCGCGCTTGATACGGCCGTCGCGTATCGCGACGTCCAGCGCCAGCGGAATCGACGCGCTCGAGGTGTTCGCGTGCTCGTCCACGGTCACCACGACGCGCTCCATCGGCAGATCCAGCTTCTTCGCCGCCGCCGCGATGATGCGGAGGTTGGCCTGGTGCGGAACCAGCCACGCCACGTCGTGCTTGTCGAATCCGTGTCCGTCGATCGTCTCGCGCGCGATCATGTCGAGCGTGCCGACGGCGCGACGGAACACCTCGTTGCCCTTCATCTGGATGTAGGCGTCTTCCTCGCGTACCGAGTCGTATCCCCGGGAAACGCCCGACGGCACGTGCAGCAGATCCTCGTACTTGCCGTCGGAATGGATGTGCGTCGCGATGATGCCTTCGTCGTCCGTCGCATCGAGGACCACGGCGCCCGCGCCGTCGCCGAACAGCACGCAGGTGCCCCTGTCCTTCCAGTTGATGATTCGCGAATAGGTCTCCGAGCCGATGACGAGCGCGCAGGTCGCCCCGCCGGTTCGGATGAAGCGGTCTGCGATGTCCAGCCCGTAAATGAAGCCGGAGCAGGCGGCATGTACATCGAATGCGGGTATCGTTTCCACGCCGAGCTGTCGCTGCACGATGCAGGCGGTGCTGGGGAATACCTTGTCCGGTGTCGTCGTCGCGAGGACGATCAGGTCGACGTCACTGGCTGGTCGATCCGCTGCGGCCAGAGCGGCATTGGCGGCCTGCAGCGCCATGTCTCCGGTCGTTTCGCCGTCCGCGGCGACGTGTCGCCGTTTGATGCCGGTCCGGTTGCGAATCCACTCGTCGGTGGTGTCGAGAAATGCCTCGAACTCCTTGTTGGTCATGACCCGTTCAGGCAGGTAACCGCCGGTGCCGGCAATTCGTGCATTGGGCATGGGAGGGTTTCCTCGTGACGGTTTCGGGGACGGCCCGGATCAGTCGGAGCGGCGTATGAAGTCGGCGAGCTCGCGGATCGTCGGATAGTCGAACAGGTCGCTGATATCCACTTTTCCGGGGTATTTCTCGTCGACGGCGAGAACGATTTCCGTCAGTGTAAGAGAACTCAGGCCGACTTCAAACAGGTTGTCGTCCGGCCCGATGACACGTTCCTTCGAGAATTCCCGGCAGATGCGCTCGATTTCCGCGACGACCGGGTCGTCATCGACGGCAGTTTCTTCTTCGGCAGCGCTGCCGAGTTCGCGAATGACGTCGTCGTATTCGCCCTCAGCAAACGCTGTCGCGAGCTGTGCGCGCTGTACCTTTCCGGAGGTCGTCTTCGGAATGCGTGCGACCGGCAGCACGTGGTCCACCTCGAGCCCCGCATGTTCGCCGACCGTGTCGCGAACGGCGCGCACGATGGGGCGAAAAGAATCCGTGTCCTGGCGATGCAGCACGAATACGACCAGCTGCTCGGTCTGTGCCCCCGCCGCCGTCGCGCCGCAGACCACGACCTTGCCGAGATCGAGGCCTTCGAGTCCGGCGACGATTTCCTCGATGTCGTGCGGGTAGTAGTTCTGGCCGTTGACGATGATGATGTCCTTGGAGCGGCCGGTGATCACGAGCTCACCGTCGACGACGACGCCGACATCGCCGGTGCGCAGCCAGTGCCCGTCAGCGAACAGCGAGGCCTGTGCCACGTCGTCGTGGTAAAGGCCCGCGGTGACGCTGTCACCCTGCACCTGGATGTGACCCACGGTGCCGTCGGGCAAGGGCTGGTCGTCATCGTCGGCGATGCGGATACGGCAGTCGCGAATCGCGCGCCCGACCTTGACGAAACTGACTGCGTTCGGGTCGTCCGGCGCGCAGGTCACGACCGGCGCGCCAATCCGCAGCTGGTGTCGGTCGACGACGATGCGCGAATACTCGCTGCCGAGCTCGGGGAAGCTGACACCGACGGTCGCCTCGGCGAGGCCGTAAACCGGGAACATCGCGGTTCGTTTGAGGCCATGTGGAGCAAGCGCAGCGAGAAAAGCTTCGCACAGTTCCCACGAGATCGGCTCCGCGCCATTCAGAATCAGCTTCACGTGCGATAGGTCGAGGCCGTCGATGCCCTTCCGCTCGTAAAGCTTCAGGAAATGCTTGTAGCCGAAATTCGGCGAACAGAGCTGCGTGGCGCCGTGCTCGCTCGCTTTTTGCATCCACAGGAGCGGTCGCCGCACAAACACGTTGGTGTCCATGACCGCGTGATCCATCCCGGCCGCCAGCACCGACAGGTGATAGCCGATCAGACCCATGTCGTGCGTCAGTGGCATCCAGCTCAGGCTGCGCTCGTTCTCGTTCCAGCCCGCGCCCTCGACGATGGCGCGGATGTTCGTGGTCAGGTTGCGATGCGTCAGCCGCACGCCTTTCGGGTCACTCGTCGAGCCCGACGAATACTGGATGAATGCGAGATCGTCCGGCGTGCGCCGCAGCGTTTCGCCGCTGGCGTTCGCATCGAGCGCGTCGTCGGTTACGGCTTGACCGGCAAGCAGCTTTCCGACCTCGTCGAGAACTTGGCCGGCGGCAACCGTCGTGAGCCGCTCGAGCAGCTCAGAGTGATCCACCACGACATGCTGCACCTCGCGCAGGTCCTGCACCTTCTCGTGCGCGACGAAAGCGAAGAGCCCGAGGCACAGCGCACCCATGAGCTGCGCGACCTCGTCTCCCTGGAGCGCGGCGCGGGTCGT
>CALKYK010000209.1 GCA_938003715.1 uncultured Gammaproteobacteria bacterium | reverse complement strand
GAAGGCAAGATTGCGCAGATGTACTCGGCGATCCAGACCGGGCAGGGTTCGGGTATGCAGACGCTCGACCAGAACCTGGCAGAACTGATGTCGAAAGGTCTCATCAACAAGGAAGAGGCCCGGTTCCGGGCGGTCAACAAGGAGAACTTCTAGGGCGGCGCCACGGAACGGGTCGACCGGAGGGAGAATTAGAGAATGGAACGCGAACAGGCAGTGCGGCTAACGCAGAACCTGCTGAAGAAAATGGTCGAGAAGGAAGGCTCGGACCTTTTCATCACGGCCGGCTTCCCGCCGGCGATCAAGGTCGACGGTACGATCCACAAGGCAACCGACACGCCGCTGTCGTCCGAGCAGTCGGCGATGATGGTGCGCTCCATCATGAACGACAAGCAGATCAAGGAATTCGACGCGACCAAGGAGTGCAACTTTGCGATCACGCCGCAGGGCATCGGTCGCTTCCGTGTCAGCGCGTTCATCCAGCAGGGCTACGTCGGCGCCGTGCTGCGCACGATCACTACCGAGATCCCGACCCTCGAGGGACTCGAACTCCCGCCGATCCTGAAAGACGTAGTCATGAACAAGCGCGGCCTGTGCATCGTCGTCGGCGGCACGGGCTCCGGTAAATCGACGACGCTCGCAGCGATGATCGGCCATCGCAATGAAAATTCGAAAGGCCACATCATCTCGATCGAGGACCCGGTCGAGTACGTCCATCCACACAAGGGCTGCGTGATCACGCAGCGCGAGGTAGGTGTCGACACGGACAACTGGCACGCCGCGCTGAAGAACACGCTGCGTCAGGCGCCGGACGTGATCCTGATCGGCGAGATCCGCGACAAGGAGACGATGGAATACGGTATCCAGTTCGCGGAGACCGGCCACCTCTGCCTGGCGACGCTGCACGCGAACAGTGCCAACCAGGCGCTCGACCGCATCATCAACTTCTTTCCCGAAGAGCGCAGGCAGCAGCTCCTGATGGACCTGTCGCTGAATACGAAGGCGTTCGTCTCGCAGCGGCTGATTCCCCGCGAGACCGGCATCGGTCGCGTCGCAGCGATGGAGATCATGCTGAATTCGCCGCTGATCGCGGACCTGATCTTCAAGGGCGAGGTCGGGCATATCAAGGAAATCATGGCCAAGTCGACGCGGCTCGGCATGCAGACTTTCGACCAGGCGCTGTTCGCCCTGTACGAGGACGGCATCATTTCCTACGAGGAGGCGATGCGCAACGCCGACTCGAAGAACGAGCTCAGGCTGCGCGTCAAGCTGGAGTCGAAACGCGAAACATCGATCGCCGACCAGCAGGCCGAAAGCCTGCACATCATGGAAGAGGATTCGGCCAAGACGTACTAGGCCGGAATACAGGACTCACGCTCGATGAACGTCAAACCCCTGTTCAAACTGATGGTCGAAAAAAAGGCGTCGGACCTGTTTTTCGCACCGTTCGCGCCGGCCAAGATCAAGATCGACGGCAAGATCATGCCGGTGAACAAGCTAGAGATGACGCCGAAGATGGTCAAGCAGGCGGCGATCGAGCTGATGGACGAGGACCAGCTCGAGTACTTCACCCGCGAGTTCGAAATCGACTTCGCTATCTCCGAACCGGGCCTCGGCCGGTTTCGTGTGAACATCTTCCACCAGCGCGGCAACGTCGCGATGGTGCTGCGCTACATCACCGCCGAGATGCCGACCCTGGACGAACTCGGCATGCCAGAGCAGATGAAGGAACTGGTCATGCTGAAGCGGGGCCTGATCCTGATGGTCGGGGCGGCAGGTGCCGGCAAATCGACAACGCTTGCGGCGATGATCAATCACCGCAACGAGAAAACCTCGTCGCACATCATCACGATCGAGGACCCGATCGAGTTCCTGCACCCGAACAAGCGTTCAATCGTCAATCAGCGCGAGGTGGGTCTCGATACGAAGTCCTACACGCGCGCGCTCAAAAGCGCGATGCGTGCCGCGCCCGACGTGATCCAGATCGGCGAGATCCGGGATCGCGAGTCGATGCAGTCGGCGATCGACATGGCCGGCACCGGGCACCTGGTGCTTGCGACGCTGCATGCTAACAACGCGCCGGAAACGCTGGACCGCATCATCAACATGTTCCCGCAGGCGCAGCATTCACAGGTATTCATGGACCTGGCGCATTACCTTCGCGCCATCCTGTCGCAGCGGCTCGTACGCGCCCGCACCGGCAAGCGCGTGGCGGCGGTGGAGCTGATGCTGAACACGCCTCACATCAAGGACCTGATCCTGAAGGGCGATATCACCGAGGTGAAGGATGCGCTCCGCGACAGCGGCGAAAAAGGCATGCAGAACTTCGACGATGCGCTGCTCGCGCTGTACAAGGCCGGCACGATTACGCTCGACGAGGCCATGTCGCATGCCGACTCGCGCGCCAATCTCGAAGCAAAAGTCAACTTCGGCGGCTGACGACGTCCCAGCCGCTCCAGTACATCGTCAAAAGTCGCCGAAAAAGCCTCATGTACTGGCGTGTACACTGCGTTTTTTCGGCGACTTTTTCCTCGTCCTGAAACGCCTGGACCGTCCACCCTGCTCCGTGGCGTCCTGCTACGATCGGCGCCTCGAAATGCTCACGTATTTCCGTATACGCTCCGCTTTCCCGGCGCCGCTCGCCTTGTCTCACGCCTGCTGAATCGCCCTCAGCAGACCGCGACTCCTGCGGTTTCGATTCGTTTCCAGCGACTTCTCCCTCGTCCTGAAACGCCTGGACCGTCCTCCCTGCTCCGTGGCGTCCTGCTACGATCGGCGCCTCGAAATGCTCACGTATTTCCGTATACGCTCCGCTTTCCCGGCGCCGCTCGCCTTGTCTCACGCCCGTTGATTCGCTCTCAGCGATCGGCTGACTCTATGTAAAGAACCCTTGACAAAGGGTAAAGGGACCTGTACATTTCTGCATATCAAGGAAACTTTACATTCTGACAAAGGGGTTTGACATGATCGTGCAGGCCGACAACAACGGCGACGGGCGCATGGGCTTCTGGCAGGCGCTGGCTGCCAGCTGCGGCACGGCAACGGACCGCCGCAACCAGTATCGTTTCACGGGCTGGATGCTCGCATGGGGGGTGAGCTTCGTCGCCGGAGTCTGGCTCCTGGAAACCAGTACGGGGCTCCATCGCGGAGTGGCGACGGCGATTGCGGTCATGCCGAATGTGTTTGCGTTGGCCGCGCTGGTCGCCTACCTGCGATTCCTGCGCGAAGCGGACGAACTGGTGCGCCGGATCCAGCTCGAGGGTCTCGCCACAGGCTTCGGCGCCGGCGCGATCTTCGCGATGGGCTACTTCCTGCTGGAACGCATCGGTGCACCGGTCCTGACCGCCGACCGGACCATTTTCGTCATGATGATCGGCTGGGTATTCGGCCAGCTCGTCGGCACGTGGCGCTACCGGTGAAAAACCGGCTGCGCGTGCTGCGCGCCGAGCGCGACTGGACCCAGGCCGACCTGGCGCGACACCTTGCCGTATCACGGCAGACGGTGAACGCGATCGAGAACGGCAAGTACGACCCGGCACTGCCGCTGGCCTTCCGCATCGCGCAACTGTTCGGCATGCAGATCGAGGAGATTTTCATTCCCGAGGAGCTGGCGTAACGGCGAAGCGGTTTCATCTCCGTACGCTTCGACTCGTGCCTTGCGGCAGTAACCGGAAGTTACTGCCGCTTTTTTATTTGCGGAACAGCCACAGGATCAGCGACAGCAGCACGCTGACCAGGATCATCGTCGTCAGCGGAAAATAGAGACGAAAGTTCTCGCGATCGAGGACAAAGTCCCCCGGCAGTCGCCCGAGCGGCAGCTTGGAAAGCCACGGCCATCCCAGTCCGACCAGCACGATCAGCAAGCCGACGATGACCAGCGTTTTCTGCATGCGGTCTATTCCGGCGTCAGCACACCGCGCCCGGGCGTCCAGGGCACGCTCGCCGCATCCAGCGCCGTTTTCAGCGCCGCATACTCGACGTCGACGAGGTTCGTCAGTACCGCGGAGATATCGGCAAAGAGGTCCTGGGCGATCGACAGCGACATTCGCTGCGTTGCTGTCGGGCCGTACGCATTGGCGTGCGGGTTGTACGCCGCGTGTGCGAGGCGACCGGTAACCGGCACCGGGCGGTTCACTGAAAAACGCCCCTGCGTGCCGTTGCCCGCGATGCGATCGCGTTCGGCTTTGAGGCGTTGCTCTATCGACTGCGCGCGCGCATACAGCGCCGGATCAGCCGTCGAGCGGCCGAGCGCCTCCTTGATTGCCTCGAGCTCGACCAGGATCTCGTCGACCGACTCGAGCGTGCCGTTCGCAGCGCGCCGCATTTCGTCGACGCGTCGTGCATAGGTCACGCGCTCGTCCTGCGACGAGCCGGGCAGCGTGGGTTCGCGGATCGATACGACTTCGACGGCCTGCGACTGACCGAGGTCGGTCGTGACGCCGTCGATACGCCGCGCAAGCGACACACGGTATGTGCCCGGCGCGACCAGCACACCGACGGAACTGTCGTTCGGATTCCGTTCCGCTTCCGGCTGCCAGGGATTGACGACCGGGTAGCGCAGGTCCCAGGCAACCCGGTGAAAGCCGGCATCGACCGGTCCCTCGATGTGACGCACAACGCCACCCTGGGCGTCGGTCACCGTGAGCACGATAGCCGGCGGGTCTTCCCGCTCTTCCGCGGCGATTGCCTCCCACGAAGGGAATGCGACGTCCTCGTTTTCGTCGATCCGCTGTTTCTCTGCCTCCTGCCGTCGTTCCGCCCGCGTTTCAAGCTTCTCCGGCAGGTAGTAGGTCATGACGGCACCGAACGGCGGGTTCGGCGCGACGTAGTACGCATCGCCCTGGCTGTCGACGCATCCGGTCTGCGTGCATGAATGCGGCCGTTTCGGCAGGTACCAGCGAGCGGTCCGCGCCGGGAACAGCGTGACGTCGTTCTGCAACATGGAGGTCGTAACGGCACGAAGCGGCGAGTAGTCGTCGAGAATGTAGAGGCTTCTGCCGAACGTCGCGCCGACGAGGTCGTTCTCCCGCGTCTGGATCACGAGATCGCGGAACGCGATGTTCGGCGCGCCGCCCGCGAGTTTCGTCCACTGTCCGCCGCCGTCGACGGTGAAGAAAACGCCGAACTCGGTGCCCAGAAAGAGCAGATTCGGATTGACGTGGTCCTGCACGATGCGCCACAGGATGTGCCGCTCCGGCAGGTTGGATGCGATGCTGCGCCAGCGCCGTCCGCGGTCGGTACTTTTCAGCACGTACGGCGTGAAGTCGCCGCTCTTGTGGTCGTCGACGACGACGTACACGGTGTCCGCATCATGCAGGTCCGCTTTGATGTCGTTGACGAAGAAATAGTCGGGCACGCCCGGCAACGAATCGATGCTGCGCCAGTTCGCGCCGCCGTCCTCGCTCACCTGCACGAGCCCGTCGTCGGTGCCGGCGTAAAGCAGACCCGGCACCAGCGGCGATTCGGACAGCGACGTGATCGTGTTGTACTGCGACATCGCCGACAGGTCCCAGTTGGAGTCGAAGCTCCAGCGCCGTCCCATCAGCGGCTGGCGCAGCCGGTTCTCGTTGCGGGTCAGGTCGCCCGATACCGTGCGCCACGAGTCGCCGCGGTCGTCACTGCGCCAGACGCGGAAGCTCGCGAAGTACAGCGTCGCCGGGTCGTGCGGGCTGATCAGGATCGGCGCGTCCCAGTTGAAGCGCTCCTCGACCTCGTCGGCGGCGGGCTGCGGGCGGATGTACACCGACTCGCCCGTACGGCGGTCGTAGCGCGTCAGGTTTCCTTCCTGCCAGTTCGCATAAATGATGTCGGGATTGGTCGGGTCGACGGCGGACTGGTGACCGTCGGCGCCGAGCGTCAGGTACCAGTCGGAGTTGCGGATGCCGACGTTGTTGTCCGTCCGTGACGGACCGCCGAGGCTCGAGTTGTCCTGCGTGCCGCCGTAGACGTTGTAGAACGGTTCGTCGTAGTCGACCGCGACCTTGTAGAACTGCATGATCGGCATGTTGGCGATGTAGCGCCACGTTTCGCCGAGATCGAGGCTTTCGTAGACGCCGCCGTCGTTGCCGACCAGCAGGTAGTTCTCGTCGTCGGGGTGGAAGGCGAGCGCGTGATGATCGACGTGCTTGTTGCCGGCCGGCATCTCGACAAAGTCGGTGCCGCCGTTGTCGGTGTAGTGCAGGCGCACGTCCATCTGGTAGACGCGTTCGAACTGGTGCGGGCTGGCGAAGATCTCCTGGTAGTAGTGCGGCCCGGTGCCGCCGGAGATGTAGTCGTTGCGTTTCTCCCAGCTCTCGCCACCGTCCGCCGAACGGTAGAAGCCGCCCTTGCGATGCGCGAGCTCGATCGTCGCGTACACGATGTCCGGATCCTGCGGCGAGATCGCGAGACCGACCTTGCCCATGTGCTCCTCGGGCAGACCTTTCTCGAGCCTGCGCCAGGTGGCGCCGCCGTCCTCGGACTTGTGGATGCCGGAGCCCGGGCCGCCGTCCATCAGCACCGCGACATTGCGGAACCGCTGCCAGGACACCGCGTACAGGACGTCCGGATCGCGCGGGTCGAGGTGCACCTCCGAAACCCCGGTGTACTGGTCGTCGATGGCCGCGTTGCCGAGCCCGTCACCGAGGATCTTCTGCCAGGTCGCGCCGCCGTCGGTCGACTTGTACAGGCCGCGTTCGCCGCCCGCAGACCAGAGCGGCCCCTGCGCCGCGACGTAGATGACGTTCGAGTCGCGCGGGTCGATGCGGATCATGCCGATGTGTTCGGACGCCGCAAGGCCCATGTTTTCCCAGCTCTGGCCGCCGTCCCGGCTGCGATAGACGCCGCTGCCGTACGCCACGTGTCGTCCGCTGACGTTCTCCCCGGTACCGACCCAGATCGTGTCGCGGTCGTTCGGGTCGATCGTGATGCAGCCGATCGAGTACGCGTCCTCGTCGTCGAAAACCGGCGTCCAGGTCGTGCCGCCGTTGACGGTTTTCCAGACGCCTCCCGAACCGACGCCGACGTACCACGTGCTCGGGTCCTCGGGGTCGAGGACGATGTCGGCAATACGCCCGGCCATCAGCGCCGGGCCGATGCTGCGCATCTCGAGGCCCTTGAACGTGTCCTCGTTGAATCCGGGCGACGTCTCGTCGTCCTGGGCATAAACGCAAAGTGGTGAAAGGAAGGCGGCAAGCGCCCACGCAGTGGCACGATTCATGGTTTCCCCCGGCGGTCGTTGTTGCTGTTGTGCCGGAAAACTATAGCAAACCGGCGGCCGGGCTCATTGACCGATATGGTATGAGCCTTTAGCGTGTCGCCCATGGCGAAAACGAAATCGGTTGAGGACTACATCGCAGGCGCGAGCCGGTGGCGACCGGAGCTCGAGAAACTGCGCGACGTCCTGCGCTCGACCGGTCTCGAGGAAACGATCAAGTGGGGCGGGCCCTGCTACACGCACGACGGCAGGAACGTGGTCGGCATCGGCGGTTTCAAGTCCTACTTCGGGCTGTGGTTTTTCCAGGGCGCGCTGCTCGACGACGAGAAAGGGCACCTGATCAACGCCCAGGAGGGCAAGACCCGTGCAATGCGCCAGTGGCGCATGCATTCGGCAAAGGACATCAGGCCCGCGATCATCAGGAAATACGTGCGCGAATGCGTCGACAAGCTGGACGCCGGCGAGGAAATCAGGCCGGTGCGTGACCGGCCCGTCGTCGTTCCGACAGAACTGAAGCATGCGTTTGCGCGACGGAAAAAGGCGGCCACCGCATTCGGCCGG
Source organism: uncultured Gammaproteobacteria bacterium (assembly GCA_938003715.1). GTDB lineage: Bacteria > Pseudomonadota > Gammaproteobacteria > Steroidobacterales > Woeseiaceae > SZUA-117. The sequence continues at coordinate 4,088 of CALKYK010000209.1, read as the reverse complement.
CTGCGGCCCGGACTGCAGCGCGAATACGCGAACTACGTGGCGGAAGCGAAGCGCGAAGATACCCGGCAGCGTCGCGTCGAGAAGATCCTGCCGATGATAGAAGCCGGCAAGGGCCTCAACGACCGCTATCGCTGAGCCGGGACGCGCCCGGGTCCGCCGGAACTGCGTCACAGAATCCGTCCCTCGTGACGCGCCGCCGCCGTGCACAGTCCGCAATTTCCGCGAATTTTTGCCCTGCCGCGCGGAATTGTGAACGCCGGGCAGGACCCCGTTAAAACTTTTTTGTTAAATGACGACTCTATATGGGAGAGCTTCTGGCGCGAGATTCGACAATGGCCGCTTCCTTGCTGTGGGTATCGCTGTTCGTCGGGAACGTCGTTCTCTTCTGGCTGTGGGTGAACTACATCATCAAGGTGCTTCGCGGTCAGTGCCCGCATTGCGGGAGGTAACGACACCCGGACAACGCCGATCGGGGCAATCGCACCCCGGCGGATTCGCTCGTCTCAGCCGTTTCGATAGATGTAGCTGTAGCCGTTGATCGCCGGCACGCCGCCCAGGTGCGCATAGAGCACCTTGCTGCCGGCAGGAAAGAAATCCTTTCTGACCAGGTCGATGAGACCCTGCATCGATTTTCCCTCGTAAACGGGGTCGGTCATCATTCCTTCGAGCCGCGCGCAAAGACGAATCGCCGCGTTCGTTTCCTCGGACGGCACGCCGTACACCGGGTAGGCGTAGGCCGTTTCCAGAACGACGTCGTCGGCGGTGATTTCCTGCCCGAGCTCGACGAGTTCGGCCGTTTTCCGCGCGATGTCCAGCACCTGCGCGTGCGTCTGCTGCGGCGTGCAGGACGCGTCGATGCCGATGACGTTCCTCGCCCGGCCGTCCTTCGCAAAGCCGACCACCATTCCCGCGTGCGTCGAACCCGTGACCGTGCACACGACGACGTAGTCGAAGGTAATCCCGAGTTGCGCTTCCTGTGCGCGCACTTCCTCGGCAAAGCCGACGAAACCCAGTCCGCCGAGGCGATGCACCGACGCGCCGGCGGGAATCGGGTAGGGTTTGCCGCCCCTGTCCTTGACGTCGTCGAGCGCGCGCTCCCAGCTTTCGCGGATGCCGATGTCGAAACCCTCGTCGACAAGTTCGATCTCCGCGCCCATCACGCGCGACATCAGGATGTTGCCGACACGGTCGTAGACGGCGTCCTGGAACGGCACCCAGCTTTCCTGCACGAGCCGGCATTTCATGCCGATCTTCGCCGCCACTGCTGCCACCTGGCGCGTGTGGTTCGACTGCACGCCGCCGATCGTCACCAGCGTGTCCGCGCCGGACGCGATCGCATCGGGCACGATGTATTCGAGTTTCCGCAGCTTGTTGCCGCCGAATGCGAGCCCGGAATTGCAGTCCTCGCGCTTGGCGTAGATGTCGACCGCGCCGCCAAGGTGCGCGGACAGGCGCGTGAGCTTCTCGATCGGGGTCGGGCCGAACGTGAGCGGGTAGCGCTCGAAGTTGCCGAGCATCGACTAGTTCCGAACGGCGCGGATGACGCGGCCGAAGAACTCGTCCTCGGCGTCACCACGTATCCAGCGCACGACGATCACCAGGTCGTGCACCGGGTCGACGAACACGCGATTGGGGCCGCTGCCGACGTGCGTGAACGCCTCGTCGGGCGCACTCGGGTAGCGCTTCTCGCCGTCCGCGTCAGGCAGGTTGAGCTGGAAGTTCATGAAGCCGTAGCGCGAGGGCGGGTCTGCCACCGTTCGCGTCGTCGCCATCCCGAACCACGCCTCCGGCAGCAGCACACGGTCTCCCCAGGTGCCGCGACGCAGCGTGAAAAGCCCGAAGCGCGCCTGGTCGTAGGCATTGATGAACATACCGCCGCCCCAGTGACCGCCGCCGGATACCACCTGCACCTTCATGCCGTCCAGCGTGATCCAGGAGTTCTCGTAGCCGTTCCAGCGCCAGGTCGGCGAGGCGCCGATCGGGTCCATGATGCGCTCGCGCAGCACCGCGGGCAGCGGTCGGCGCCAGACCTGGGTCGCGGCGAGCGCCAGCAGGTTGACGCGCACGTCGTTGTATTCGAACGCGGTGCCGGGATCGGGACGGTCGAGGTCGTACCAGGTGTCGCGGTCGCCGCTCGGCCGGTCGGCCCAGTCCGGCTTGCCCCACAGCGTGCCGCGCCAGGCGCTGGTCTGGCGCAGCAGATGGTCCCACGTAATCTGCCGGTTGTGCGCGTCCTCGAACAGCGTGACCGGCTCGTGCGTGTAATCGTCTCCGTGGAGATTGCGCTCGCCGTCGCCGGCCGGCAGCAGCACCGGCGTCACGTAGCCGGCAACCGGGTCGTCGAGATCACGGATCAGGCCGTCGGCCCACGCGAGCCCGACCGTCGTCGAAAGAAAACTCTTGGTCACCGAGAACGTCATGTCGACGCGTGACGGTTCGCCGAACTCGGCGACGAGATAGCCGTGGCGGACGACCACGCCGGTTACCGGGCCGCGCGTCCTGAACGGGCCGATCGGTTCACCATGCGGCTCGCGCCCGAAAGAGACCTGGTGGCGCAGGCCGAGATCGCGGACGTCTTCCGACTCCATGCGCTCCGCGTAGTCGATGGCGTCCTGCAGCCGCGCCGCGTCCATGCCCACCTCGGTCGGTTGCCGCGTCTGCCATTCGAACCGTGTCGGCACGTAGTCCTGCGCACTCGCTGCGCTGCAGATTGCGGCCAGGTACACCGCGGCAATCGAGCCCGGTACGATTTTTCTATGCATCATTACTCCCCCGTTTGCGGCCAGACTGCCGCGGCATCGAACACCGGACCGTCGACGCAGACGCGCTTCATGGCGGGCCCGTCGGCGGTCTGCACGAGCACGGTGCAGCCTGCACAGCCGCCGACCGCACAGGCCATGTATTCCTCGAGCGCGACCTGGCAGGGCAGGCCGAATTCACCGGCAAGCCGGGCCACGGCTTCGAGCATCGGCGTCGGACCGCATGCGTAGAGGGCAACTCCGGACAGACCGTCCCCATCCAGCGACTCGAGACAGCGACGCGCGAGGTCTGTGACGTAGCCCTTATGGCAGCCTTCGAAGCCGGCAAGGCTCGCGAGCCGGGCGGGCACGCCCAGGTCCTCCAGCAGCGCGATGCTCGAATTCGTTTCCGCATCGAGCCACGGCGTCGGCAGCGACGAGCGCACGAGTTCGAACGGAAACGGAATCTCCGAACCCATCAGCACCAGTGGTCGCCAATGGCGTCGTTCGCTCACGAGTGTTTCGGCGAGGAAGATCATCGGCGGAATGCCGACGCCGCCGCCGACCAGGAGCGCGAGCGGCCGCTCCGGATCGGGTTCGAAGCCGTGCCCGATCGGGCCGATCACGCTGACGCTGTCGCCGCGCTTGCGTGCCCCGAGTGAACGCAGGCCCTCGCCGACGATCTTGAACAGCACCTCGATCCAGCCGTCCTTCGCGCTGGCACGCATGATCGACAGCGGCCGTCGCATCGGTATCGTATCGTCGCATTGCACGTGCACGAAGGTGCCGGCGCTTGCGCTCGCGGCCGTTTTCGGCGCCTCGAGACGCAGCACGTATTGCTGTGCGGGAAACTCGTGTACCTCGAGTACCGTCGCGTCCTCCACGAACAGCGTGCCGCGGTTCCGCTGCGCCGCCGGCCTGGATGCTGCGGCGTCAGCCAATTGCGCGGAGGGTCTCTGTGACGGTGGACAGGACGGCCATGCGCACGGCCACGCCGTTCGCGACCTGCTGCGTAATGACCGAGCGCGGACTGTCGGCGAGACTCGATTCGATTTCGATGCCGCGATTCATCGGCCCCGGATGCATGACGATGGCGCCGGGCGCGGCATTCTTCATGCGCTCGTGGCTGACACCGTAGCGGGCGAAATACTCGTCGATGTCGGGCACACCGTCGAGATTACCGATCCGCTCGCGCTGGATGCGCAGCGCCATGACGACATCCGCGTCGCGAATGCCTGCGTCCAGGTCGAACAGTACCTTCGCCTCGGCGGGAATCGTGCCGGGTTCCGGCGCTAGGGCCTGCGGCGACACGAGGCACAGTTCGCCGACGCCCATCGTCACGAGACCCTC
>CALKYK010000208.1 GCA_938003715.1 uncultured Gammaproteobacteria bacterium | reverse complement strand
TCTTCCTTACTCAGCGGGTCGACCGGAAAGGCGTCGACCGAAGCCGCTCGACAGGATTCGGCTGTCGGCAGGAAGAAACTTACGGGTGGGCCGTCAACGGCCGGTCAATCGTCGGTCAACGGCGGCGACATCTGTGACCCCACTCACATCAAGGGCAATCCCTTGCGCCGATAATGTGCCGACACACACTCCAACGGTGTGAAGCATGCGTATCCACAAGATTGTATTGATGATTGTCGTCTCGGCCGCGTTGTCGGGCTGCATCAAGCTGCAAATGCCCGAAGACCTCGTATCCGACACGGTCGAGGCGATCAAGAAAGCCGGTGACGACGAGCCAGCCGGTGATCAAGGCGAAAACGGCAGCACGTTTTCCCACTCGGTGGTCGGCGCCTCGGACACCCCGGCGAACGCGCTGATGCAAACCTGCCGCACGGAACTCGAGTCCCGCACCGCGGAGCTGCTCGGCGAGTCCGACCTGACGTTTACGCTGGTCTCGGAGAACGTCTCTATCAGCGGCGACAAGGCGATCGCCACATCCACCGTATCGATCCAGCAGGCGGCCAGCCAGGTTCAGTAGAGACATCGCCACCAGGACTTTGCCCTGGTGGCGATGCGCGGTTACAGCGCCATCACGATGCGCAATGCCCGCTGACCGTCGTCGACGTACACGTTGATGCCTTTGTCCCACCAGTCGACCAGCTTTTCGTAATAGGCAAGGCCGGTGTAAAAGCCCGCGAGGCCGCAGTCCGTCACTGATAGATCGATATCGAGGACGCTGAATCGGTCATCGATGATGTAGAACTGGCCGGCGTACAGGCAGCCCTGGTCATCCTGGCCTTCGAAGCGCCCATCGCTTTCGATCGTCCACACACCGGGTGCCGGACCGCCTGCCCGATCAGTCGGCCAGGTACCGGCGAGGTCCGCCAGCGGGGTCGCCCTTTCGTAAATCGACGGCTTGTAGTCGAAGCCGAAGTAGCCGTAATCACCCCACTCGGTTCCCCAGCGGCCCTCAAGCAACTCTCTTTCGCGAACGTTGCCCGCGACGAACATACTGGTCGTCGGCCCGGAGAAGTACTCGACGCCGGTTGGCGCGAAGTCGACGCCGAAACCATCGAACGTGTCGCCGTCCATCCACAGGTCACCGCGCAAAACGTGTTCGTCGGCCCCGATTATGCGGAACCGACCGTCCTCGGTGACGATCGCCAACGAGATATCGTGAAACGTGTTGTTTGCGCAATTGAATGTCCAGCGGCGCCAGATGCCGCCCGGGGGGGCGGTCTTGTCGGTGGTCTTGTCGAAGCCCAGCGTCCCGCAGTCGATACCCCGTACCGGGGGCGCCGGCGGAGCGGACGGTGCGCCCGGCTGGTTGACCGGCGCAGCAATCGGCGCGCCGCCGCCGCCACCCCCGCAACCGGCGATGGCCAGGAACAGGGCGGTGCAGGCGCCGCGGATGAGTGTGTTCATTTCAGTTGTCCTCGCAAGTGGCCGCCGTGCGCGCTCGCACGTCGGGATGGCGCAATCATTGCGCCCGACCGGCCGCCCGGCCATGGAGAACCGCTGTAGCTTGTATCGAGAAAATCTGGACTCGCGGCAGACCGGGAACCCTGCCGGTTGGCGCGCCGGGCAAGGTTTTACCGGCGGGAAAAATCGCATTCCGGCATCTCGACAAGGGATCCGGAAAGGCCTAAATTCGGCTCCCTTTTTCCTTGCGTTGGTCCGGGCATCCGGTGCGGACGGCGGGGGGATGAAATGACCGCGAACGGTCAACTCAGCCGGCGCCAGGCTGCTGCGGGCCGCGCTACCTGGCTGCGATGGCTGTGTGCAGCCGCCGGCCTGCTTGCGGCACCCGCAGGCGCGCAGCAAGAGCCGGGTGCAGACACGGGTTTCCTCGACGAGATCATCGTCACCGCGCGCAAGACCGAAGAGAGCGTGCAGGACATTCCCATGAGCGTGCAGGTGCTATCCGGCGAGCTGCTGGACGATATCGACCTGACCAACTTCCTCGACCTGCAGCACAATATTCCCGGATTCGTCGTCAATACGTTCGGCATGAACGGCGTCGGATATTCGCTGCGCGGTGTCGCCGCAGCCGTTGCGACCCACCTGAACGGCGTTAGCGTGGGCAGTGGCGCATTGTCGAACGGACGCCAGTTCGACCTCGAACGCATCGAAATACTGAAAGGTCCGCAGGGAACGCTTTACGGCCGCAACGCGACCGGCGGTTCGATCAACACCATCACTCGCGCACCGGAGCCCGAATTCAGCGCAGACATCGAGGCCGGCTACGGCAGTTTCGATACCGCACGCCTCGAGGGGCAGGTGAATTTACCCGGCGACGGGTTCGCGTTTCGCCTCGCCTATACCGTGTCCGAGGGCGACGGATACGTGCGCAATTCGGTCGATGGCCGGAAGTTCGGCGAGCAGGACTATCACGGGCTGCGCGCGTCGATGGGTTTCGACGGTGGGGAGAACTTTCGGGCCCTCGTCATGGCACAGCATCTCGGGGACGACGGCGCAAGAAACGATCTGTGGACACCGCAGCCCAACTTCCTTCCCGAACCCTCCGACATCCGCCGCACCACGGTGACACACGCAGACCCGTTCCTGGACATGACGAGCGACGTGGTCGCCGTCAACCGCGACTACGACTGCGATTCGGTGACCCTGACCTCGGTGACCGGTTACGGCCGGAGCACGACGCGCGGCGTCGACGACTGCGCCGGTCTGCCCGTCCTGGCCGACTGCGTGAGGAGCCTTTTGCCCGGCAAGCACGAACAGTGGAGCCAGGAGGTGCGACTGGCGTCGCGGCGCGACAACAGGCTCGAATGGCTCGTTGGGACTTACGCTTACGACCAAAAATCGAGCGGCGCCTTTTTCCAGTTCACGCCGGTGCTCGACACGATACCGACGCATGATCGGGTCAGCACGGCGTCGGACACAGCCTACGCCTTGTTCGGCCAGGTCGCGTGGCCTGTTTTCGAGCGCTGGCGCATCACCACCGGCCTGCGCGTTAGCGACGAGGTGCATTTCCTCTCGACGATGGGCACCGGGCGCGAAGACAGCCCGACGCTGATTGCCGACGAGGTCAGTAAGAACAAGCTTTCCTGGCGGCTGGACCTCGAGCGTGCGGTCGGCGACGACTGGCTGCTGTATGCCGGCGCAGCCACCGGCTTCAAAAGCGGTGGCATCACCATTCTCCTGGGCGGCGTGCTGGACCGATTCGGTCCCGAGGAACTCCTGGCCTTCGAAGCCGGCACCAAGTACCAGCGGCAGGATCGACGCCTTTCGCTCGACGCCGCGATGTTCTGGTACGACTTCCGCGACATGCAGGTCAATACGTCCACGATCACGGACGAGGGATTGATCTTCGAAGTCGACAACGCGGCCAGGTCGGAGGTTTACGGCGTCGATGCGACCGCGAGCCTGCGCCTGGCCGACAGCGTGTCGATTTCGAGCGCGCTCGTCTGGTTGCCGAAACGGGAATTCGTCGAGTACCGCAACGACCGCACCGGCGACACGCTCTCCGGCAACAAGCTCGTGCGTGCGCCCGAATGGACCGCCACCGGGTCGATACGCTATGACCACCCGCCGCGACGGAGCGGGCAGTTGTCTGCCCGGCTCGAGTATCACTTTCGAAGCGGCTTTTTCTACACGGTGGACAACGACTCCCGCTTCACGCAGGGCAGCTTCGGCTTGCTGAACCTGTTCCTGACCTACACGCCCACCCGCGAGAACTGGTACCTGTTCGCCTCCGGGCGAAACCTCGGCAACGCCGACTATTTCGACCAGGTGTTCCTGCAGTCCAGCCCGGGCTACCCGGACACCTGGGAGACCGGCATCGGCTACGTGTTTTGAGCAATGTCTTTGATGGACCGAAGTCGAAATCAAGGCGGGGCAGTGTTCGCGCCGGCGGGACCTGCGCGTTTCCGGCGCATGAGTCGGGCGTCTGAGCTAGAATTGAACAAACCGGAAATATCCGGCGGCGCTGTTACGGACGATCGAGGGGCACCGCGGGTGGCGAACACGTATCGATTCGGCGAGTTCGAACTGGACCTGGATGCCCAGCAGCTGAAGCATGGCGGCGAGGCGGTGCACCTGGAACGGCGCCCTTTCGACCTGCTGGTCATGCTGGTCACGCACCGCGACCGCCTGGTTACCCGCGAGGAAATCGTTGCCGCCCTGTGGCCGTCGAACGTCATCATCGACTTCGATGCGGGCGTCAACACGCTCATTCGCAAGCTGCGCGCCGCACTGCACGACTCTCCGGACCAGCCCGTTTACATTCGCACCAACCCGGGCAAGGGCTATCGATTCATCGCGCCGGTGATCGCGCCGGGCAATGAACCGGTCGTCGAACCGGCCATCGCGCCGGTAACGGAGCCGCTCAACGCGCCGGAAACGGTGCCGGCAGTGACCATCCCCGATGCGACCCCGGTACCTGTCGAGGAACCGTCGCGTACGCAGTTACCCGCCTTCGCACTGATCGTCGCGCTCGTTGCAGTCCTTGCCGGCGGGCTTGCGCTCGTTAACTGGCAGACGGTGCCGGAAAACCCGGCGCCGACCCGCATTGCGATCCTGCCGTTCGAGAATCTCACCGGCGACGACCGGTACGCATACCTGGCCTCCGGTATTGCCGAGGACACGAACAACGCCCTGGCGGAAATCGACCTGCCGAACCTGAGCGTGATCGGCGTGGTGTCGACGCGAGCGCTCGCCGACGGCGCCCTGTCGGTGCAGAAAATCGGCGCTGAGCTCGGCGCGGATTTCGTCGTCCTGAGCGCCCTGCGTTTCGACGGCTCGCGTCTTCGGCTGACGTCCCGGCTGCTGCGTGCGAGAGACGGCGAGCAGGTATGGTCCGCGTCCTTCGATCGCACGCTGACGAATCTTCTCGGGTTACAAAGAGATCTCAGCATCGCCATCGCGGAGCAGATCCGCCAGCGCCTGTCGCCAGACGTCGCAGCCGAGATCGACAGTCGCCAGACGCGCAACCCGGAAGCCTACGAGCTTTATCTCAGGGGGCGGAACGAATGGATGCAGTTCCAGCCGGGTTCGATTTCGCGCGCAATCGGCTACTACGAACAGGCGGTGCAAAAGGATCCGGGTTACGCACTCGCCTGGGCCGGCATCGCGCACGCGCTGATTACCTCGCCGGTGACGGCCGACATGAACCGGCAAGAGGTTTACTCCGCCGCGCGAGATGCGCTGCAGCGCGCGCTGGAATACGGCACCGATCTCGCGGAAACGCAGCTCGCACTGGGCTCCTTCCATTTCTTCCTGGACGATAACCTGCCTGCAGCCGAAGAGTCGGCGCGGCGGGCGGTTGCGCTGGGCCCGAACAGTGCGATGGCACACATGTTTCTCGGCATCGTGCTGATGCAGGTCGACAAGCACATCGAGGCCCGCGCGATGCTGAGGCGCGCGCGCGAACTCGATCCGCTGTTTCCGCTGATGTTCGCAAACTCGGCGATCGTGGCGCTGATGGGCGGCGATGCGCAGGAAGCGCTCGAGCACGCGACGCAGGCGGTTGCGATCAAGCCTGATTTCTGGCCCGGCCACCTGCACCTGGGCAACGTGCGCATGGCGCTCGGCGACCTGGAAGGGGCTGTCGAGGCCTTCGAGGACGCGGACAGGTTCTCGGGCGGCTTTTCGGCGCGGACAGCTTCGCTGCGCGTTCACGCACTTGCCCGGCTCGGCCGCCAGGACGAAGCCCGCGTCGTACTGGAGGATCTCATCGACTATGTCTCGAGCCACGACGTATCGCCCTACCACGTCGCGGTGGCTTACGCGGGGCTGGATGATAACGATGCGGCGTTCGAATGGCTGGATCGCGAGGTCGGCAGCGGCGGCATCTGGTGTCTGGATCTCGAGGGCGACCGCATGCTCGAATCGCTGCGATCGGAGATGAGATTCGAGTCCTTGCTGAATCGCTGCATGGCCGCAAGGCGTTCAGTGAACGGGGAATGAGTCCGGGCCGGCGCCCGCGGCAAAGGCCGCGGGCGCCGAACCGGTAGCCGTCACACGGCGAATCGGATCCCGTCCAGCGTGGCGCAGAACGGGAACGTGTTGCCGCTCACATCGCTGAACGCGAAGCGGGAGACACCCTTGAAGGTCTGGCCGTCCGGTGCCAGGGTCAGCTGCGAACTGATGTCCATGTTCGTCGCCAGGAAACCGTTGCCGTCGAAGCCCTGGAACGTCAGGCGGTACACGAACGAGTGCCGGCCGGTCCGCTTCCAGACGCCGTGGCCCGGGCTGCGCATCGACGGAGGCGACCGGGAACCGGTTTCGCTCATCGTGCCGCCTTCGTGGAACGTGTTCAGGGACGGAAACGGATTCACGCCGAACGGAACCGGGGCCGCGGTCGTGCAGTCGGGGGCGTCGACACGCACGGTGACTTCGACCTCCCAGGCGCCGACGATCGAATTCATGTGACGCCGGCGTTCGAATTCCGAACTGTCTGCCAGGACATTGCCTGCCAGCATCGTTGTGCTGACTGCGGTGGCGCAGATCAGCCGGGTAAATTTCTTCATTTCTTCCTCCAAAGATCGTTGCTCTTCAGGTTTCGCGAACCGTCGCGAAACGAGGCAGATCGTCGGCGGAAGCGCGCGGCGGGGCCATGGCGCAGAAGTGGAGAATTGCTGGAGAATGTCTGAAGGCGTGTGGAGGGATGCCTTCAGGCTACGGCGTTGCG
>CALKYK010000207.1 GCA_938003715.1 uncultured Gammaproteobacteria bacterium | reverse complement strand
CCGGTGATCGACTACTTTGTCGTGCGCGCCAACGTCAGGCGCCGGAGGCGGCGCAGTGCCTGATGCAGACGACAGGAAGAAGTTCGATCGCGACAGCGTCGCCAACACCCTGACGGTGGCGGTGACGCTGAGCCTGGTGTGCTCGGTACTGGTTGCGAGCGCCGCGGTGCTTCTCAAACCGCTGCAGGTTCGCAACGAAGAAAATTTCAGGCAGGCGATCATCCTGGACGTCGCCGGCATCGGCGCGGCCGGCGTCGACGAGGACTCACCGCTCGAGCGCATCGAGGCGCGCATGGTAGACCTCGAGCGTGGCGAATTCACGGCGGACGTGCCGGTCGACGGTTACGACGCGCTGGCGGCCGCGCGCGATTCCGTGCTCGGCGTCGAGGTGCCCGCCGAGCTGGATATCGCCGGCGTCAGGCGCCGCGCGCGCATGCTGCCGGTTTACGTCGTGCGTGACGGCGATGCGATCTCGCAGGTGATCCTGCCCGTGTACGGTGCCGGGCTCTGGTCGACGATGCGCGGCTATCTCGCGGTCGACGCCGATGGCAGGACCGTGCGCGGCCTGCGCTTCTATGAGCATGCGGAAACGCCCGGCCTCGGCGACCAGATCGATCGTCCGGCCTGGCGCGCACAGTGGTCCGGCAAGCTGCTGACCGACGACGACGGCAGGCAGCGGATCGAGGTTATCCGCGGCACGGTCGATGCTGACGACCCGGATGCCATCTATCAGGTCGACGGCCTCGCCGGCGCCACCCTGACCGGCCGCGGCGTCGCCAACCTGCTGCGCTACTGGACGGGCCCGCACGGGTTCGGCCCGTTCCTCGAATCGCTGCGCGAAGGACGATTGAACGATGCGTAACGCCAGAAAGGTGCTGCTCGACCCCCTGGTCGACAACAACCCGATCACGCTGCAGATACTCGGGATATGCTCGGCGCTGGCGGTGACGACCTCGCTGTTGCCGGCACTTTTGATGTGCGTCGCGCTGACCAGCGTGGCAACGCTTGCCAACGGCACAATCAGCAGTATCCGGCACCGCATCCCGAATAACATCCGCATCATCGTGCACATGACGGTCATTGCGTCGTTCGTCATCCTCGTCGACCAGCTCCTGCGCGCCTTTGCGTACGAAACGAGCAAGCAACTTTCCGTGTTCGTCGGACTGATCATCACGAACTGCATCGTGCTCGGCCGCGCGGAAGCCTTTGCAATGCAGAACGGCGTGCGCATGAGCCTGCTCGACGGTTTGGGCAACGGGCTGGGCTACAGCCTCATCCTGGTCATCGTCGCGACCACTCGTGAACTGTTCGGCGCTGGCACATTACTTGGCGTGACGATCCTGCCGCTCACTTCCGACGGCGGCTGGTACACCGCGAACGGCCTGATGCTGCTGCCGCCCAGCGCGTTTTTCATCATAGGCCTGATCATCTGGGCCGTACGCAGCCTGCGACCGAAACAGGTGGAAAAACCCGAGTACCAGATTCACGAGATCCACCGGACGGAAGTGCTTTGATCGCCGACTACGCAAACCTTTTCGTCCAGGCTGCGTTCGTCGAGAACCTCGCGCTCGCGTTCTTCCTCGGCATGTGCACGTTTCTGGCAATTTCCAAGCGGGTGGAGACCGCGATCGGCCTGGGCGTAGCGGTGATTGTCGTGCAGGTGATCACGGTGCCGGTCAACTACCTGATCTACAACTTCGTCCTGAAGGAAGGCGCACTCGCCTGGGCGGGGCTTGCCGACGTCGACCTGAGCTTCCTGGGCCTGGTCAGCTACATCGGCGTCATTGCGGCACTGGTGCAGATCCTCGAGATGACGCTCGATCGTTACGTGCCGGCCCTGTACAACGCGCTCGGCATTTTCCTGCCGCTCATCACGGTGAACTGCGCGATACTCGGCGGCACGCTGTTCATGGTAGAGCGCCAGTACGGCTTCGGTGAAAGCGTCGTGTTCGGGCTCGGCTCCGGTTTCGGCTGGGCAATCGCGCTGGTCGGACTGGCCGGCATCCGCGAGAAACTCAAGTACTCCGACGTCCCCGACGGCCTGCAGGGACTCGGCATCACGTTCATCATCGTCGGCCTGATGTCGCTCGCGTTCATGGGCTTCTCGGGGATCCAGCTGTGATGGCGGGCACCTGGCTGCAGATCGGCCTCGGCGTCGCGCTGTTTACTGCGATCATTCTGATACTGGTGTCCGTGATCCTGGCGGCGCGCTCGAAGCTGGTCGCCACCGGCGCGATCATGGTCACCGTCAACGAGGAACGCGAACTCGCAATGCCGGCGGGCATCAAGCTGATGACCGGACTCGCAAACGCGGATTTGTTCGTCGCCTCCGCATGCGGCGGCGGCGGCACCTGCGGCCAGTGCCGCGTCCGGGTTCTCGACGGCGGCGGAGCCGTGCTGCCGACCGAAACCGCGATCCTGAGCAAACGCGACGTCGCGCAGCACTATCGCCTTTCCTGCCAGGTCGCCGTCAAGCAGGACATGCAGGTCGAGGTACCGGAGGAAGTATTCGGCGTCAGGAAGTTCACCTGTCGCGTGACCTCGAATCGAAACGTCGCGAGTTTCATCAAGGAACTGGTACTCGAGTTGCCGGAGGGCGAGGTACTCGATTTCCGCGCCGGCGGCTACGTGCAGATCGAATGTCCGCCGCACCGGGTCCGCTTCGAGGATTTCGATATCGACGAGCGCTTTCGCTCCGAGTGGGACCGGTACCGGCTGTGGCGCTACGAGTCGCACGTGACCGAGCCGGTGACGCGCGCCTATTCGATGGCGAATTTCCCGCTGGAGCGCGGCATCATCAAGCTCAATATCCGCATTGCGACGCCGCCGCCGGGTTCGGGCCCGGACGTCCCGCCGGGGGCGATGTCCTCGTACCTGTTCGGCCTGAAGCCCGGCCAGGACGTCACCGTTTCCGGGCCGTACGGTGAGTTCTTCGCCCGCGACACCGCGAACGAAATGGTATTCATCGGCGGCGGGGCCGGCATGGCGCCGATGCGCGCACATATTTTCGACCAGCTCGTGCGCCGCAGGACGACTCGGAAAATGTCGTTCTGGTACGGAGCACGCAGCCTTAAGGAAACGTTCTACGTCGACGAATTCGACGCACTCGCTGCGGAACACGACAACTTTTCGTGGCAAATCGCCCTGTCGGAGCCGTTACCCGGGGACGGGTGGCAAGGACTGACCGGATTCATTCACAACGTGCTGCACGACGAGTATCTCGCCTCGCACCCGGCACCGGAAGACTGCGAGTATTACCTGTGCGGGCCACCGATGATGAACACGGCGGTGATCAAGATGCTCGATGATCTCGGCGTACCGCGCGAGAACATTCTGCTCGACGATTTCGGCGGCTGAGCCGGTATGCTCGAGCGCTACGGAATCCTGCTTCTCGCCGCCTGTATCGCGGGCTGTGACACGCCGAAGCGTACGATCGAGCTGACCGGCGCCGCGATGGGCACGCAGTACAACCTCACGATCGTCGTTGCCGACGACACACCCGGCAAGGATGCCCTGCAGGCGGCCGTAGCGGCGCTGCTCGAGGACATCGAGCGGCGCCTGTCGACGTACATCGACGATTCGGAGTTGTCGCTTTTGAACGCTGCCGGCGCAAACGAATGGCTGCCGGTTTCCGGCGAGCTGTGCGAAGCGCTTGCCGGAGCGCTGGATATGGCTCGCCTGACCGACGGAGCCTTCGACGTCACGGTCGGACCGCTGGTCAACCTGTGGGGTTTCGGCCCGGACGAAATCGTGCTGACGCCGCCGTCCGAGCGCGACATTGCGTCTGCGCGCATGCAAGTCGGATACGAGCGGATCGAAACCGATTGCGAGGTGCCAGCCGTACGCAAAAGCGATCCGGGAATTTATATCGACCTGTCGGGCTACGCGAAAGGCTATGGCGTCGACCGGGTTGCGGCGCTCCTGGATCGGGAAGGCATCGGCAACTACCTCGCCGACATCGGCGGCGAACTCAGGATGCGTGGCGAAAACGCGAATGGCGATCGCTGGCGTATCGCGATCGAGCAGCCGCTGGACGACGCGCGACGCGTACACTCGATATTACGCATCACAAATGCAGCGGTGGCAACCTCGGGCGACTACCGGAATTTTTTCATTCACGACGGGCGCCGCTACTCGCACACGATCGATCCGCGCACGGGCTACCCGGTCCGGCACAACGCCGCATCGGTGACGGTCGTCGCGACCACGGCAGCGTACGCCGACGCGATGGCGACCGGATTGCTCGTACTCGGCGTCGAGGATGGCCTGCGGCTGGCGCGAGAAAAGGGCATCGCGGCGCTGTTCCTGACCAGGGAAGGCGACAGGTTCGAGTCCGTCGCAAGCCCGGCCTACGCAAGCCTTGGTGGCCCGTGATTACTATTCTGGCGACCGTGATCCTGGCCTTCGTCGTGCTGCTGGCAGCCGTCGCCGGCATGGCGATTGGCGTCATGCGCGGCCGCGCTCCGATACGCGGCAGCTGCGGCGGTCTGAACAATGGCGGATGCGAACTGTGCGACAGCAGGCGCTGCCGGGAGGAAACGAGCCAATGACACAAAGAACGGCGCGCGTCAGCGACTACATGACCGGCAGGCTGGTTACTTTCCACCCCGAGACGGACGTCCTGAACGCCATACACGAACTGGTGCAGCACGCGATCGCCGGCGCCCCGGTCGTCGACGACGAGGGCAACCTGGTCGGCATGCTGTCCGAGCTCGACTGCATGAAGATCGCGCTGCACGCCGGCTACCACGGAGACTGGGGCGGCCCGGTCAGCGACTACATGACCACGGACACGGTCACGGTCGATGCCGACATGAGCATCATCGACCTGGCACAGCAGTTCCTGGACACCGGCTTCCGCCGGTTCCCGGTCGTCAAGGAACATCGCCTGGTCGGCCAGATCAGTCGCCGCGACGTGCTGCGGGCGCTCGGTGAAATTTCGCAAGCCTGAGTTCCGACCTGCTAGTTGGATCCCCCGGATTCCGCACGGAGCCTTTCGAGAATCTCTTCCGCGTTCTCGGGCGCTGCGTGCACGAGTCCGTAGTGACAGTCGATGCAGGTCTCGCCGCTCTCGGCGGCGCGGGCATGCTGTCTCGCCGTGCGCCGTTCCTGTGCATCGAAGTCCATCGCATCGACGCTGTGGCAGCTCCTGCAAAATTTCGAGTCGTTGTCGTGGAACTGTCGCCAGACGTCTTCGGCCATCTCTGCGCGGTGCGCTTCGTACTTCTCGCCGGTGTCCAGTTTGCCCGCCAGCTCCGGGATGATGTCCAGCGAGACGACTGCCTTGGTCCAGACCAGTTCGAACCAGTTGTCGTGCGGCAGGTGACAGTCTGCACATTCAGCCCGGACGCCCGAGATGTTGCTGAAATGCGAGGACGCCTCGTACTCGGGCTTGATGAACGCCTCGTGGGAATGACATGCGTAGCAGAACTCGGTCGAGCTCGTCTCGTGCAGCACGTAGTTCATCGAACCGAGCGCGATCGCACCGAGGCCGAACGCAATGAAGCCCCCGAGCGGTATCCCAAGCAGCCAGCGCAGTTTCGGCCGCGACCAGATGCCGCCCTTGTCGTCTTGTCTCGAGTCTGTCACGTCGCCGCCTCCGGCATGCCGTACCTGCCTGATTAGAAAGGAATCCCTGCGAGCAGCAATCGTGGTTATCCGAACCCGGCCGACATCAGTTCCGTTTCCTTCGAAATGTGGTGTCGCATGTCGTCACGGAAATTGTTGACGCCGGTGAAGAACTCGCGCATCAGCACCACCCACAGGTAGTTGCCGCTCTCGGTCAGCGTGATGCGCCCTGCCGACTCGCGGGTGGCACCGATCAGCCTGAGCCCGGTGAGGTCGCGCCACAGCGTGGACGCGAATCTCTCGCTGAAGCGTGCCTCGGCCACATCGAGCTCGAGCGCGCCGCCGAAAAGCTTCATCAGCAGGTAATAGCGCATCTGTTCGAGTGGCGTAAGCCGCCGCTCGCGCACGCAACTCGATCCACTGCTGTCGACGAGGCGCAGGTAATGGTTGATCGAGAAGGTATTTGCGTACAGTGCGCCCGCCAGGTAGCTGAACGCGCCGCTGCCGAGACCCAGGTACTCCTCGTGCTCGACGATGTATTCGTCGAACATCCCTGGGCGGCGCGAGAAACACCATGCAGATGCGCGTTCGTAGCCGGCGTCGAGCATGTGCCGCGCAATGCGCTCGTACAGCGACTTTTCCCGATCGTAGTCCACGACGCCCAGTTCGCGGTGCATCGAGCGGCGCGTCGCTCCGGCCGTCATCAGCGGGTACCAGGACACCTGGTCGACAACGATCTCCTCGGTGAGCATGTGGAGATCTCGATCGAGCATCGCAGTCGTCTGCTGCGGGAAGTTGAAGATCATGTCGACGTTTAGCGTCGGAAACGCACCCATGACACGTATCAGGTGTTTCCTTATCTGCGCGCCGCTGCCGTATTTCTCGTATCGCTGCATCTGGCGCAGCAGGCCGTCGTCGAAACTCTGTACGCCGACGGACAGGCGCGTCACGCCGGCCTCGACCAGTCGCGACATGTTGCCTTCGTCGAGATCGTGCGGGTTCGTCTCGACAGAGATGCCGGACAGCACGTGAACCGCAGACACGCGCCCGATCGTGTCGCTGAGCCTGTCCGGCAGCACCGGCGGCGTGACGCCGCCGATCCACAGCTCGCCGAAGAGGTAG
>CALKYK010000206.1 GCA_938003715.1 uncultured Gammaproteobacteria bacterium | reverse complement strand
CTTTTGGCCGCGAACCCGGGCGAACTTCGGACGGCAGAAGCAATCCAAGATGCAGGCGCGATAACAACAGCGGGGGAGAAGCAATGAAATCGTTTCGCCTGCCGACCCAATCTACCGGCATCGACGGCGTCGTCGAGGAACGGCGTAACCTGCTGATCGCAACGCCTGCCGTAATGGGCGCGCTGCTCGCATCGCCCCGGCGGCTGTTTGCCGCGCTCGACGAAGCGCAAGCCAGCGAACAGGTGGAGCAGTTCCTCGAGGAGACCGCCGAGCGCGCACTGGAGCTCAAGGCCGACGATTCCGCGTCGGGCCAGGAGGCCTACCTGGACTACATCGTCGAGCGCAGTATGACGGTCGCGAACGTGCCGACGGACAACCTGGATGACCGCAGCTGGTTCGACATGGACCCTGGCGTGTACCTGGGCGTCGCCGGCAGGAACCAGGCGTTTTTCATCGTGCACTGGCGCTTCGACCCGCACGCTTTCCTGCCCGCCCACTGTCATCCGAGGACGAGCGTCTGCACGCTGACGGTCGAAGGCAGCACGGTCGTGCGGCATTTCGACGTGCCGGCCGACGCGCCGCCGTACCGAACCGATCACGAGACGGAGTTCCTGATCCACGAAACGCGCCGCGTCGAACTGGCGGCCGGGGATACCAGCACGCTGTCCGAGCACCGCGACAACATCCACCTGTTCGAGGCCGGTCCCGACGGCGCGCGCGGCACCGGGGGCACGACCGACTACGGCGGGGACGGTTCCTTTTCCTTCCTCGAGTTCGATCGCAACCGGCCGCAGGACGAAAAGACACGCGCCTTTGCCGCACGCTGGATCGGCCGCAGGCTCGCCTGAGCCGCTGCCGCGCCTGACGCATGCCGTTCGGCGCGTACAAAGCCTTTTTCCGCCACGTCGACGGGCAGTTCGTCGGTAACGACCCCGCGCGCGGGCCCTGGAGCGAGGACGCCTGTCATGGCGGGCCGGTCGCGGGAACGATAGTCCGTGCGCTCGAGCGGGCGGTGCCGGAGCAGCAGCTCGTGCGGCTTACGGTCAATTTCCTGCGGCCGGTACCGATGCGCGGCTTTCGCGTCGAGACGGTCATCGACAAGGCGGGCCGCGCCGCCAGCATCGCGACGGCGACGCTGGCCGGCGAGGACGGGAAGCGATCGGCGGTCGCATGGGCGCTGTTCCAGGCCGTCGTTAGTTTCGATTCGCTGCCGAATGCCGACGTCCGCGGCCCCGATTTCAATGCATCCGTGCCCGGCAAATTCCCGGTCGCACGGGCACTGCACGACAAGCCGTTCTTCAACGCAGGGATCGAGGTTCGCTACCCGCCGGGGCAGGACCACCGGCCGGGGCCGACGACGTCGTGGATGCGGACACTGCCGATCGTCGAAGGCGAGAGGTCGACCCCGTTTCAGTCGCTGTGCCCGCTCGCCGACTGTGGCAACGCCATATCGCGCAATGCCGAATTCGGCACCGTGTCGTTCATCAACCCGGACCTGACGCTGCAGGTGCACCGGCTACCGGAATCGGAGTGGCTCGCGACGGACTCGATATCGTTCTGGGAACCGAGCGGACTCGGCATGTCGCATTCGCGACTGTTCGATACCGCGGGGCCGGTTGGCGTCGCACTGCAGTCGCTGATGCTCAGGTCCGCGGGCTGAACCGCGTCAGTTCGTGTCTTCCGGCGCGAGATCCCAGGCGTCGATCCATTCCACGTCGACTATTGCGAGCCCGAGTTCGGCGATGAGTCGCGCCGAGAGATCCGGCATATGGCCGACGCCGTAAAAGATGCCCACCTGTTCGGCACCGCGATCGACTGCCTCGCGCAGGACCTCGACTGCGCGTTCGTTGCGAGCCTCTATGATCGCGGTCGTGCCGAGCCCGCCCAGTGCCCGTGGACGCTCGTCGAACGCAGCCAGCTCGTAGGCAAGCATCTTCTTCAGCGCGAGATCGTCGTCGCCCGAGAACAGCGCCGACAGAGAATGAAGTGAACGAATGCCGAGCGGATCACTGGCCGATTCGCGAATGGCCGCGACATACAGGTGCCACAGGTAGGAGAGCAGCGATTCGTTGCGCTCCGCCATGCTTTCCGCCAGCTCGTCGGAAGTCAGATCGGCGTGCACGAAGTTCGGCTGCTGGTAATCGATCTCGTCGAGCTGGAACGACAGGTCGAGCAGGTCCGTCATCGCGATCTGGGTGCCGGACAGGAAGCCACGCCGGCTGTCATCGCGACTCGGGATCTGTTCGCGGTCCGGCGTCACGAGTTCGTACAGGAGTGCATCGTAGCGGACGAAGCGCTCGTTCAGGGCCGCGTAGTAAGCGGCTTCGCCGATGTGCACGGCGCCGATCAGGTCGACGGTGTAGCGGCCGTCCGCCGCGGCGTAGGTGACGATAGCGAGCTGCAGGGCGGTCGGCTCGCCGTTTGCATCGTGTGCGACGCGGGCAAAGCTGCCCGGCTCGTCGGCATGGGCGGCGACGCAGAGCAGGGTAATCAGCAGCAGTGAGGTACGCATCAGGAGATTCACGGTGTCGTGCCGGAAGAAGACTGCCACAGGTTCTGCCGGTGCGACCAGTGGGCCGGTCACACGCTGGCCGCCCAAGGGATTTTGCGCCGCGTTCAGGTACTATTTGCGCGCGATGGGGAGCGCGACCGACAGGCGCAACGAGCGCATCTGGGCGACGATCCGGGACATCCCGCCCGGCAGCGTGGCCAGCTACGGCCAGATCGCGGAGATCGCCGGCATACCGCGCGGCGCGCGCCAGGTAGGTTACGCCCTTCGGCACCTGCCCGCTGCCCACGACGCACCGCGGCCCCGGGTCATCACCGCCTCCGGCCGCATCGCATTCGGCCGCGACACGAGCGCGTTCCGGGAGCAGGCGCGGCGGCTGCAAAGTGAGGACGTGCCGCTGCTCGAGGGTCGCGTCGACATGCGCAAATACCGCTGGCAGCCGGACCTGGACGAACTGCTGTGGAAGCCGCGGGCGGACTGGGACGAGAGCCCATGAAAACGAGCGACCGATGAAGCGGCACATGCGTGGCCTGTACCTGGCCTGGCTCCTCGATTCGCGGGCAATCGCCGCACGCCGGACCGTTCGCGAAATACTGCGGACATTGATGTTCCGCAAACGCACGGTCGACGTGTTCCTGCAGCTCGACGATCCGTACTCCTACCTGCTGAGCCATTACCTTGCCGTTATCCGCGAGCAGTACGCGAAGATCACGTTTCGCTACTACCTCGGCCAGTCCCTGCGCGGCGACTACATGCCCGAGCCCGGACTGGCGGCGGAATATGCGGTGTACGACTGCAAGGAACTTGCCCGGGAACTCGGCGTCCCGTTCCTCGACGTCGGCAACACGCCGGTCGTCGAGTACCGGCGCTCGCTGCTCGATTTCCTGGCCGAGGAACACGACGAAGAGGACTTTCCCGACACGTTTACGCGCGCCCTGGCTCTGTACTGGCGTGGCGATAGCGAGGGCGTGCAGCGCATGCTCGGTCGCGTGCAGCCGGAGCGCGCAGAAACGAGCGTGCTGGTCGGCAGGAACCAGCTGCTGCTGCGCAAAATGGGCCACTACAGCTGCGCGACGTTGCACTACCAGGGGGAGTGGTACGCGGGCACGGACCGGCTGCCGTATTTCGTCGATCGCCTGGACGGCTGGAAGCTGAAGCGCTTCGACGAAGCGGTGACTGCGCTCGCATCGCTCCGCCAGGCGCAAAAGCTCAGCCTGCCGGCGACCCGGCCGTCGCGCGCGGCCGCGCTGCCCCCGTTCGAACTCTTCTATTCTTTCAGGAGCCCGTACTCGTACCTGTCCCTCGAACGGGTGTTCCGCATCGCGGACGCATTCGGGCTGCGGCTCGACGTGCGCCCGGTCCTGCCGATGGTGATGCGCGGCATGAAGGTGCCGCGCGCGAAGCTGCGCTACATCGTGCAGGACGCGAATCGCGAGGCGAGGAAACACGGCGTTGCGTTCGGCCGCATCGCCGACTCGCTGGGCAGGGGCGCCGAGCGCTGCATCGCCGCGTTCTACTATGCGAAAGGCGAGGGCCGCGAGCGCGACTTCCTGCTCGAAGCCGGCAAGGCGATCTTTGCCGACGCGATCGACGTCGCCACCGACGACGGCATGGCACAGGTGGCCGAACGCGCCGGCCTTTTCTGGCCCGACCTGAAAAAATCTCTTGCCGACGATTCCTGGCGCGACAACGAGGCCGCGAATCGCCAAGCGTTCGCCGAGGCGGGGCTGTGAGGCGTGCCGGTGCTGAAGATCGGTTCGATCGCGTTCTGGGGACAGGACCGGGACTGGCTCATCGCCCGCAAGATCGAAGACCTTTGCCACGGCGGCGAGGGCATCATGGAATGAGCAAACTGACGGTTCTGTTTTCGCACGGTCAGGAAAGCGGTCCGTGGGGCACGAAGATTCGCGCCATGGCCGAGCTCGTGCGCGGTCTCGGCGCCGAGGCTGACAGCATCGACTACCAGGGCATCGCAGATCCCGCGGAGCGGGTTTCAAAGCTGATCGAATCCTGCCGCAACATCGATGCGCCACTGGCGCTGGTCGGCTCCAGCATGGGCGGGCACGTGGCGACGGCAGCGGCCGAAACAGTGAACGCCGTCGGCCTGTTCGTGCTCGCTCCCGCGTACTATATGCCGGGTTACGAGGACATGACGCCGCCGGCGCCCGCGATACCGATCCACATCGTGCACGGATGGCACGACGACATCGTGCCGGTCGAGAACAGCATCCGCTATGCGCGGCAGTGCCACGCGACGTTGCATCTCGTCGACGGCGACCACCGTCTGACCGCGAACATCGACGACATCAATGCCTGGCTCGGGCATTTCATCCGGTCGCTGATGGGCGCCTGACCTGGAGACGACATGAAGACCGTAATGCTGATTCTGGTTTCATTGTTCGCTGCCGCGTGCAGCGGGGAGTCCGAACAGCGCGAGGACACTGTGGGCAAGGAAATCGCCGACGACTACAACCGGCAAATGCAGCGCGCACGCGAAGTCGAGGTCCGCCTTCAGGAAAGCGTCGATCGCGTCGAGGACGCACTGCAGCAATCGGACCGGCAGCCGCCGGAGTAACGACTGCCCCGCGCTGCCGCCGGCGGTAACGCCGGCGGGGCAAACAATCGTCGGTTTGCGTGAAGGCCGAAACGGGTAACATTGGCACCCGATGGACTTCACTCGATGGCTCTGGCGCCCGTGGTACTGGTTCGCGGGCAAGGTATTCGGCACCTGGGCGCGCCCTGCCGTGCAGCCGGAAGCGCCGCAGGAACTCCTGGCAGACTGCGACGCGCCCGTTTGCTACGTGCTCGAGACCGGCGGTCTCGCCGACACGTTGGCACTGGAAAAGGCGTGTCGTCAGCACGGTCTTCCGTCACCGCTGGAATCGCTGCCGTTCGCCGGGCGCTACGAGAACCGCCGCATCATCGTGCTGCGCCGCAAGCGCGGCTTCATCATCCGCCTGCCGCGGAAGGAAGGGTCGGTTCGCCTGCGGCGTCTTATTCGGGCGAGCATCGAATCGGGCGGCACGGAACTCCTGCTGGTGCCGGTCGGAATCTACTGGGGGCGGTCGCCCGAGAAGGAGCACTCCTGGCTGACGCTGCTTTTTTCGGAACACTGGGACGTCGCCGGGCGGACACGCAAGTTTTTCACGACGATTTTCCAGGGCCGCAATACATTGATGCGTTTTAGCGAGCCGCTGCGGCTGTCGTCCATCGTGCAGGACGCTATCGAACCGGAGATCGCGTTCCGCAAGGTGCAGCGCACCTTGCGCGTGCATTTCCGCAACCGGCGTATTGCGACCGTCGGCCCGGACCTGTCGCACCGGCGCACGCTGGTAGCCGCGGTGCTGCGCGACCCGCGCGTGCGCGCCGCGATCGAAGCGGAAGCCGGCGACAGTCGTGTGAAACGCGAACGGACGCACCAGAGAGCACGCCGGTATGCGCGCGAGATCGCCGCCCACATCTCCTACCCGACCGTGCGCGTTCTCGAGCGCCTGCTGACCTGGGTATGGAGCAAGATTTACGACGGCGTCGAGCTGCAGCATGTCGAGCGCCTGCACAAGGTCGCCGAAGATCACGAACTGGTGTACGTGCCGTGCCACCGCAGCCATTTCGACTACCTGCTGCTGAGCTACATCGTTTACCACCAGGGCCTGAGCCTGCCGCACATCGCGGCCGGGATTAACCTCAACCTGCCGTTCGTCGGTGCGCTGCTGCGCCGCGGTGGCGCCTTTTACCTGCGCCGGACGTTCAAGGGCAACCGGTTGTACGCGGCAGTTTTCAATGCTTACCTGCGGCAGATCCTGGTGCGCGGTCATGCCATCGAATACTTCGTCGAAGGAACGCGCAGCCGCACCGGACGGCTGCTGGCGCCGAAAGCCGGCATGCTTGCCATGACCGTCAATTCCTACGTGCACAACCCACGGCTGCCGGTCGCATTCATCCCGGTCTACTTCGGCTATGAAAAGCTGATCGAAGGCGACTCGTTCATTTCCGAGCTCGGCGGCAAGAAAAAGCAGAAGGAATCGTTGTTCGGCCTGGTGCGCTCAGTCAAGTCGCTGCGCGACTATGTCGGCAAGTTCTACGTGAATATCGGCGAGCCGATCCATCTGGACCCGCTCCTCGATGCGCACCGGCCGGACTGGCGTGACCAGGTGACCGGCGACGAGGAGCGGCCGACCTGGATGACGAACGTGGTCACCGACCTCGGCGATCGCATCATGGGCGAGATCAACGCCGCGGCCGCGGTGACGCCGATCAGCCTGATCGCCTACGTCCTGTTGTCGACGCCGAAGCAGGCCATCGGCGAATACGAACTGAAGAAGCAGATCGAGCTCCTGCAGCGGCTGATGCAGCGATTTCGTTACTCGGAGTCGGTGACGGTGCCCGACTGGAGTGCCGACGACATCGTGGACCACGGCGAGAAACTCGGCGTCATCAGGCGCACGGTCCATCCGCTCGGCGACGTGATCAGCATGGCCGAGCATGAGGCCGTCCTGATGACCTATTTCAGGAACAACATTCAGCACCTGTTCGCCATTCCGGCTTCGATCGCGTGCTGTTTCATCCAGGGCCGGCGCCTTGCGCATTCCGAGCTGCAGCGGCTTGTCGGCCTCATCTATCCATTCATGAAAGTGGAGCTGCGGCTGAAGTGGGAGGAAGCCGACATCGACCGCGTCACGTCCGCCGCTATCGACGCCCTGATCGAGGAAGAGGTACTGACAGGGAAGGGGGACATGCTGCTCCGGCCGCCCACCGGCTCTGCGCCGGCAGTGCAGCTCATCATGCTCGGCAATTCGATGGTGCCGATGCTGCAGCGTTTCTATCTCGTGATCGCGCTGCTCGTTCGTACCGGGTCAGGAACGCTGTCGAGAGCGAAACTGGAAGGGCTGTGCCAGAAGAGTGCGCAGCGGCTTTCGATGATCTACGGCCTGCATTCGCCGGACTTTTTCGACAAGGCGTTGTTCCAGGACTTCATTCGCACGCTCCGCGAACGCCACGTTGTTCGACGCAACGCGGCCGGATTCCTGGAATTCGACGACGACATCAAGCGCATCGGAGAGGACGCGCGGCTCGTGCTCGGCGAGGAAATCCGGCACAGTATTCTGTCTCTGACGTTCACCGGGCCGGGCTTCGATCGCCTGTGAAAGTCGCTTCTTTTTATCGCTTTGTCGACGTCGCCTCGCCGCGCGAGCTGCGCGGCGCGCTGCGCGCGCGCTGTGCGGATGCTGACCTGCTGGGCACGATTCTCGTCGCGGCGGAAGGGGTCAACGGCACGCTCGCGGGCAGCGAGGCCGGAATACGCGACGTGCTCGAATTTCTGGGCAACACCATCGGCGGCGGCGCGGCGCTCGATGCCCGGTGGACGGAGGCCGAGTCCGCACCGTTTCGCCGCCTGCGGGTGAAGGTCAAAAATGAAATCGTGACGCTCGGCCGGCCGGACATCCGGCCACAGCGGAGGACCGGCGAGCACGTCGACATCGATCGCTGGCACGCGCTGCTCGACGATCCGCAGACGCTGGTAATCGACACCCGCAACCACTACGAAATCGAAGTCGGCACGTTCCCGCAGGCCATCGACCCGGGCACCGACAGTTTTCGCCAGTTTTCGCGCTTCGCGGAGCGCCTCGCAGCCGGCGAACGCGACCGCCCGGTCGCGATGTTCTGCACCGGCGGCATTCGCTGCGAAAAGGCGTCTGCGCTGTTGATCGAACTCGGCTTCGACGAGGTCTACCAGCTGCAGGGCGGCGTGCTGCGCTATCTCGACGAGGTCGAAAACGAGAACAACCGGTGGAACGGCGAGTGCTTCGTGTTCGATACGCGGGTCGCGGTCGATCGCGACCTGTCCGAGGGCGGCTACGTACAGTGCCACGCCTGCCGGCGCCCGCTGTCGAGCGAAGATCTCGCCGCGCCCGAATACCGCGAGGGCGTGTCCTGCCCGCGCTGCGTGCACGAACTCGACGCGGACCGCGCCGAGCGGCTCGAGGAGCGGCGCAGGCAGGTCGAACTGGCACGTTCACGCGGCGCCCGGCACATCGGGGCAAAGCAGCAATAAAGCTGCCCGGCGCCCGCTTCCCGTAGCCGTCAAAAAAGCTTGACCTTCCCGTAATGGGAAGGTGTAGGCTGCGCCGAAATGCCCGTAATCCGGGCCTTTCGGAGGTAGGACTCGTGAACATCGGCCAGGCAGCAGGGGCGTCCGGCGTCTCTGCCAAACGCATCCGCTACTATGAACAGATCGGGCTCATCGACTCGGCGGCTCGCTCCGAGTCCGGTTACCGTGTCTACGACGAGCGTGACGTGCACACGCTGCGATTCGTCAGCCGGGCGCGCCAGCTCGGCTTCTCCATCGAGGAAATCTCCGACCTGCTGGCGCTGTGGCAGGACAGGCATCGCAGCAGCGCCGCAGTGAAAAAAATCGCGCTCGCACACATCGAAGAGATGCAAAAGAAAATCGCGGAGCTGCAGTCGATGGTGGACACACTAAATGACCTGGCCTGTCACTGCGAGGGTGATGCACGCCCGGAGTGCCCGATCCTGGAAGAGCTCAGCGGCGGGGAGGAACGGGCATGAGCGCTACCTGGACCTGCCCGATGCACCCGGAGGTCGAATCCGACCAGCCGGGTGACTGCCCGAAATGCGGCATGGCGCTCGAACGCGTCGTCAGCACGCAGACGCAGTACACCTGCCCGATGCATCCCGAGGTCGTGCGCGACGAGCCGGGCGACTGCCCGATTTGCGGCATGGCGCTGGAGCCGATGCCGCCGTCGGCGGATGCGGAAGACGACGGTGAACTGCGCGACATGACGCGGCGGTTCTGGCTGAGCGTCGTGCTGACGGTACCGGTGCTGGCGATCGCGATGGGCGACATGCTGCCTGGCCAGCCGGTATCGAAACTGTTGCCCGGCGCAATCAGGCCGTGGCTCGAATTGGCGCTGGCGACTCCCGTCGTCCTGTGGTGTGCGTGGCCGTTTTTCCTGCGCGGCTATCGCTCGATCGTCAATCGGAACCTCAACATGTTCACGCTGATCGCACTGGGCGTCGGCGTCGCCTACGGTTACAGCATGATCGCCGTGCTGGCTCCCGGTATCTTTCCGGAAGCTTTTCGCGATCACTCGGGACACGTCGGCGTGTACTTCGAGGCGGCGGCGGTCATTGTCACGCTGGTACTGGTTGGCCAGGTCCTCGAACTCAGGGCACGGAGCCGTACCGGTGCCGCGATTCGCGCGCTGCTTGACCTCGCGCCGAACACCGCGCGCAAGGTCAATGACGACGGCGGCGAAGAGGACGTGCCGATCTGTCATGTACACGTCGGCGACCGGCTGCGCGTTCGCCCCGGCGAGAAAATTCCGGTGGACGGCGTCGTCGTCGAGGGGCGGAGCACTGTCGACGAGTCGATGGTGACCGGGGAACCGGCACCCGTGACGAAAGCCGAAGGCGACGCGCTGGTCGGCGCGACGATCAACGGCACCGGCACGTTCGTCATGCGCGCGGAGCGGGTCGGCGGCGACACGCTCCTGTCGCAGATCGTGCACATGGTGTCGCAGGCGCAGCGCAGCCGCGCGCCGATCCAGAAGCTTGCTGACAAGGTGGCTGCCTGGTTCGTCCCGGCCGTGGTGCTGGTCGCGATAGCGACATTCATCACCTGGGGACTGGTCGGTCCGGATCCGCGCATGGCGTACGCGGTCATCAATGCGGTGGCGGTTTTGATCATCGCCTGTCCCTGTGCACTCGGCCTGGCCACGCCGATGTCGATCATGGTCGCGTCCGGTCGCGGCGCGACCGCCGGCGTGCTGTTCAAGAATGCCGAAGCGATCGAGATCCTGCGCACCGTCGACACGCTGGTCGTCGACAAGACGGGCACGTTGACCGAGGGCAAGCCCAGGCTGGTGTCGGTGCACACCGTCGAAGGCACCGACGAGAATCGCATGCTCGCGCTCGTGGCGAGCCTCGAGCAGGCGAGCGAACATCCGCTCGCGGAGGCGATCGTGCAGGGCGCTCGTGATCGCGGTGCCTCGCTGGAAAAAGCCGACGAGTTCGAATCGGTGACGGGCAAGGGTGTTCGGGGCCGCGTCGGCGAACACGAGGTGGCGATAGGCAATGCAAAGCTGGTGCCGGATGTCCCGGACGAGCTGGCCACGCAAGCCGAAACGCTTCGTGCCGAGGGCCAGACTGTCATGCTCGTCTCGATCGACGGCAAGGCGGCGGGCAGTATCGGCGTCGCCGACCCGATCAAGGAGACGACCGCCGAGGCGATTTCGGCACTGCGTGCGCA
>CALKYK010000205.1 GCA_938003715.1 uncultured Gammaproteobacteria bacterium | reverse complement strand
GGATGGCGGGTCGAAAAAGAAAAGACGGCGGGCAGGGTGCGCTTCGCACTCTTCAGGTCCGCTAGCTGAGGAGAACGGCGGATGACGGTATCAGCGATGTACCCCGGAACCTTCGACCCGATTACGCTCGGTCACGAAGACCTGGTGCGGCGGGCGAGCAGGCTCTTCGACCGGGTCGTCGTGGCCATCGCATCGAATCCGAGCAAGGCGCCGATGTTCTCGCTCGACGAGCGCGTCGAACTGGCCAGGACCGTACTGAAGTCGAGCGGAAACGTCGAAGTCTGCGGCTACGACGGGCTGACCGTCGAGTTCGCACAGAACAACGACCTGCAGGTGATCGTGCGGGGCCTGCGCGCCGTTTCCGATTTCGAGTACGAATTTCAGCTCGCGAACATGAACCGGCATCTCGCCGACGACGTGGAAACGGCATTCCTGACGCCGACTGAAAAATACACGTTCATCTCTTCCAGCCTCGTGCGGGAGATCTGCAGCATGGGCGGCGACATTTCGAAGTTCGTCTCGCCGCTGGTGCGCGACGCGCTCGTGAAACGCTGCAGCGAGCCCTGACTCTAGCGCTGGCAGCGCTTGCAGTAATACGTCGAGCGCTGGCCGATGACCGCTACTGCCAGCGGGTGTCTGCACGCGCGGCACGGATCACCGGCGCGACCGTAGACGTCGAGTTGCTGGCTGAAATAGCCCGGTTCGCCGTCGCCGCCGTGGAAGTCGCGCAAGGTCGTTCCGCCAGCGCGAATCGCGCGCTCAAGAACGTTCCGTATCGCTCCGGCAAGGCGGTCGTAACGTCCGGCGGCGACCCGCCCGGCGCGACGCTTCGGGTGAATGCGCGCCATGAACAGCGCTTCGCTCGCGTAGATGTTGCCGACGCCGACGACCACCGACGCATCCATGATGAACTGCTTGACGCAGACCCGCCGGCCTCTCGATCGGCGGTAAAGATGCTCGCCGTCGAAATCCTTCGACAGGGGCTCGGGCCCCAGGTGTCGCAGCAGCTGGTGGTCCGCCGCGGTATCTGCCCACAACAGGGAGCCGAAGCGGCGCGGGTCCCGAAACCGGAGCGCCTTGCCGCTTGTGAAGCGGATGTCGACGTGATCGTGTTTCCCGGCGGGTTCCGCCTGGTCGATGATTCGCAAGCTGCCCGACATGCCGAGGTGCAGCATCGCGGTACCGGCGTCGGTCTCGAACAGCAGGTATTTTGCACGGCGCTTCAGCGCGCGGACACGCTGGCCCGGCAGGTTACGGTCGATCTCCGCCGGCACCGGCCAGCGCAGTCGCCGCTCGCGAATGACGACGTCGCTGATCTGCTGCCGTTCCACCCACGGCGCGATGCCGCGGCGGCTGGTTTCGACTTCCGGAAGCTCGGGCATGAATGCGGCCTGTATGCACTTCCGCACACTATAAAAGGAAGCGGCGAGCGGTAAAACACGAAACGAATCACCGCCTCCGGGGTCAGACTCCCCTCGGGGCCGGTTCTGCGCCGGTCATATTCAATACGTGACCCAGCGCTTAGCGCCGCTGCGCGGCATTCGATATAGTGCCGCCCGGAGTCGCTGCCTTTCCAACCGACGGACGGACTGAATGGATTACCTGTACGGACTGCTCGACCTCTCTTTCCAGGGCTACCTGCTCGCCACGCTGCTGATGCTGCAGATCACGATGATGGCCGTCACGCTGTACCTGCATCGCGACCAGGCACATCGCGCCATCAATCTGCACCCGGCACTCCGGCATTTTTTCCGCTTCTGGATCTGGTCCACATCAGGCATGCTGACGCGCGAATGGATTGCCGTGCATCGGAAACATCACGCGCACTGCGAAAAAGCCGACGACCCGCATAGCCCGAAGATATACGGCCTGAAAAAGGTGTTGCTTGAAGGCGCGGAGCTCTACCAGGTCGAGGCGCGGAACCAGGAAACACTGGACAAATACGGCCGCGGCGCGCCCGACGACTGGCTCGAGCGAAATATCTACACCCGCTATCGAAACGCCGGCATCGTGACACTCGTGACTGCCGACCTGCTGCTGTTCGGCGTGCCCGGCATCATCATCATTGCGATACAGATGGCGGCCATGCCGATATTCGCGGCCGGTGTCATCAACGGCCTCGGCCATCACACCGGCTACCGTAATTTCGAATGCGACGATGCGGCAACGAACATCGTGCCGTGGGGCGTATTCATCGGCGGCGAGGAACTGCACAACAATCATCACGCGTTCCCGACCTCGGCGAAATTTTCCGTCCGCCGCTTCGAGTTCGACATCGGCTGGCTCTACATTCGCCTGTTCAGTGCGCTCGGGCTCGCAAAGGTCAACCGCATCGCGCCGAAGCCGGTCCTGGAGCGTTCACCGAAACCGCACCTCGACGTCGACAACCTGCGCGCGATCATCGTCAATCGCATGCACGTGCTGCGCGACTACACGAAACAGGTGACGCTGCCGGTATGGAAGAAGGAAAGGGCGCTGGCGCAAGGCAACGCCGCGTTTCGTCGTGCGAAGAAGCTCCTGGTCAGGCGCCCGGCGCTGCTCGACGACAACGCGATGGAGCGC
Organism: uncultured Gammaproteobacteria bacterium; assembly: GCA_938003715.1. Lineage (GTDB taxonomy): Bacteria > Pseudomonadota > Gammaproteobacteria > Steroidobacterales > Woeseiaceae > SZUA-117. Next base: position 16,530 of record CALKYK010000205.1, on the reverse strand, counting down.
CTGGGCGATGTGCTGGCGAACAGCAGTGCGCTCAAGACGGTGCACGAGTTTCGCGAAAGGCTTTCGGAAATCTGGAGTGGCGCAAACGTCAGCAACGAGAAACTGCTGTCGCAGCTTCGCGAATGGTGTGCGCAGGCCGAGGCCAGCGGCATCAAGGTACTCGAGGACTTCGCCGAGCGCCTGAGGACCTACCAGCTCGCACCGGCCTGAGTCGGCGCGACCGGAAACAAAAAAGCCCGCTTCGAGCGGGCTTTTTTTTCAACTTCGGCAGCGAGCTACTTGATCTTCGCTTCCTTGTAGGTCACGTGCTTTTTCACGACCGGGTCGTACTTCTTCGTTTCCAGCTTTTCGGGATGCGTACGCTTGTTCTTCGTGGTCGTGTAGTAGTGACCGGTTCCGGCGCTGGAGACGAGCTTGATTTTCTCACGCATGATGGAGCCTCCTTAGACGCGCTGGCCCTGCTCGCGCAGGTCGGACAGCACCTTTTCGATGCCGTGCTTGTCGATGATGCGCAGCCCCTTGTGCGAGACGCGCAATTTCACGTAACGCTTCTCGGACTCGACCCAGAAGCGCTTGTACTGGAGGTTCGGCAGGAAACGCCGCCGCGTCTTGTTGTGCGCGTGCGAAACGTTGTTTCCGCTCTGCGGGCGCTTCCCGGTGACCTGGCAGACCTTGGACATGACCTTAAGTCTCTGATTTTTCTGAAAGATGCCCGCGGCTGGCGGGCAAAGAGCGAGACTTTATACCAGCGTCGCAGATGCCTTTCAAGGGCGTGCGGCCGGGGCTCAGAGCAGCCCCCGGCTGGCCAGCGACGTGCTCTGCCCGTCGCCGATGACGAGGTGATCGAGGAGCCGGATGTCGACCAGCGACAGCGCGTGCTTGACGCGTGCGGTAATGCGCTCGTCCGCCTGGCTCGGCTCCGCGACGCCGGACGGGTGATTGTGGGCGAGGATCACGGCTGCGGCATTCACCCGCAGCGCCGCCTTGACGACTTCGCGGGGATAGACGCCGGTGCCGTCGATCGTGCCACGGAACAGCTCCTCGAACTCGATCACCCGGTGCCGGTTGTCGAGGTAGAGGCAGCAGAACACCTCGTGCGGCAGGTCCCGCAGCCGGGCCATCAGGAATATCTCCGTGTCCGCTGGGCTGCGTATCGCGACGCGCGGCGGCAGCGTTTCCTCGAAGTAGCGCTGCGCCAGTTCGCGAAGGGCCAGAAGCCGCGCGGCCCGCAGGCTGCCGATGCCGCGCACCGCGAGCAGTTCCGGTCGCGGCGCGTTGAGGAGCCCGCGCAGGCCGCCGAAGCGCTCCAGCAGATGCGACGCCAGCGCCTGCGCGGAGCGCCGCGCCTTCTCGCCCGCGAGGAGGCGCGCCAGAAGCGAGGCCGTCGCAGCATCGCGCAATGAATCGTTTTCGTCCTCATCTATCAAGCTCTCGTGCCTTTCCGTCTCGGCGAAGCCTGCGAGACTGGCGGCGGTGCGCCGCCGCGACAAGTTGCAATTACCGTGTCAATCGCTGGAAATGCGCGTGACCGACAGGCTAAGCTGGTTCGCCCGGCCAGCGACGGAAGCATCATGTCCGGCAAGAAAATACTGCTCGGCGTCACCGGCGGCATCGCCGCCTACAAGACGCCGCAACTGGTGCGGCGACTGAAGGATCGCGGCGCCGACGTGCAGGTCGTCATGACCCGGTCGGCGCACGAATTCGTCACCGCGACGACGCTGCAGGCGGTGTCCGGGCTACCGGTCCGCGACAACCTGTGGGATCGCGAGGCCGAGGCTGCAATGGGGCACATCGAGCTGGCGCGCTGGGCCGACCTGGTGCTGATCGCGCCCGCCACGGCCGAAATCATGGCCCGCCTGGCGCACGGCAATGCCGGCGATCTGCTGACCACGCTGTGCGTCGCAACCGAGGCGCCGCTGACGCTGGCGCCGGCAATGAATCACGTGATGTGGGCGAGCGCTGCGGTGCAGGAAAACCGGCGCGTGCTCGAGTCCCGCGGCGTCCGGCTCCTGGGTCCCGCCGAGGGCGACCAGGCGTGCGGCGAATTCGGTCCCGGGCGCATGCTCGAACCGGACGACATCGTGGCTGCCGTGCTCGGCCCCGCGCTGGTTGCCGGCGGCGGCGCGCTCGAGGGCAGGACGGTGATGATTACCGCGGGGCCGACCCGCGAGGCGATCGACCAGGTCCGCTACCTGAGCAACCGCAGTTCCGGCAAGATGGGCTATGCGCTCGCGGCGGCGGCACGGGAGGCGGGGGCCCGGGTCATCCTGGTCAGCGGCCCGGTGGCGCTTTCGCCGCCGCCGGGGGTCGAACGCGTCGACGTCGAAAGTGCCCGCGAAATGTTCCAGGCCACACACGAGCGCAACGAGGAAGCAGACGTTTTCACTGCCGCGGCGGCCGTGGGCGACTCCCAGGCTGCCGAGGTCAGCGAGCGCAAGCTGAAAAAGACTGCCGGTCGCCTCGCGCTGGAGCTCGAAAAGACGCCGGACATACTCGCCTCGGTGGCGAAGCTGGTCAACGGTCCGTTCACGGTGGGATTCGCCGCGGAAACGGAACGCCTGGAGAGCTACGCGCGCGGCAAGCTCGTCGACAAGAAGCTCGACATGATCGTCGCGAACCTCGTGGGCAAAGACAGGGGCTTCGACCGCGACGAGAATGCCGTCGACGTCTACTGGCAGGACGGGCATCGCTCGTTCGGCCTGCAATCGAAGCAGGCGCTGGCTCGCGAACTCGTCGATCTGATCGTCGAACGCTACAACGCGGCCGCGGACCAGACCCGCCCGGAACTGCCGGCGATCGCCGTCAAGGATTGAGGGGAACACTTTGCGCGCGATCGAACTGAAGATACTCGACGAGCGGGTCGGCGATTCGATCGACCTGCCCCATTATGCGACCGACGGCTCGGACGGTCTCGACATGCGCGCGTGCATCGACGAGGCACTGACCGTGGCGCCTGGTGCCACCGAACTCGGGCCGACCGGCATCGCGATCCACATCGGCGACCCGTCGCTCGCAGCCGTGCTGTTGCCGCGGTCCGGCCTGGGTCACAAGCACGGTCTCGTTCTCGGCAACCTCACCGGGCTGATCGACTCCGACTACCAGGGCCAGGTGTTTATTTCCTGCTGGAATCGCGGCCAGCGGCCGTACACGATCGAGCCGGGCGAGCGGATCGCACAAATGGTGTTCGTCCCGGTCGAGCAGGTGCGGTTCGTCGTGGTGGAAGAGTTCGAGGATTCGAGCCGCGGAGAGGGCGGCTTCGGTCATTCCGGCACGGCCTGATTGGCCGATTGAGCGGGCCGGCTAGTTCAGACCTTTTAGTTCCTTGAAGCGATCGATGTCGCCGGCGAAGCGGGCGACGATGTTCTGCTCATCCTCGCGGAAACGCTCCAGGTTGTTCTCGTGCCGGGAAATCGTGTCGCGTGTGGTTGCGAGGTCCTCGGCGAGATCGGGTGAGATCATCTCGGCGTCCGGGTCGTCGCTGTACGGCCGGTATCGCTGTGCTTCGCTCTCCAGCGAAGACAGGCGGCGCTGAAGGTTACGAAGGTACAGCTCGGTGACGCGCGCCTGGGCCTGGAACAACTCGACGCGACGGTCACGATGCATTTCGATTTCGTCCACCGACAGGTAGGTGGCCAGCAGCGCGGCGTCGGCGCGGCGACGCAGCTCCTCGCGCTGCCTGATTTCCTCGAGGCGTTTTTCCTCGGCAATCTCTTCCGCAGTTTTCTTTGCGCGCATCACGTCGAGCGTGATGCCGTGCTCGTTGATGACCTGGCGCTCGATTTCGGCGTATTCGGCGGGAATGCTGTCGCCGTAGTGCACGACGCCCTCGCTGTCGACCCAGCGATAGAGCTTGGGATCCTTGTCTGACGCCTGCACAGAAAGCGCAAGCAGCATCAGCAGCGTGCTGGCGGTAAGGGCTCGCATGAGCCAAATATCACACATTATTTGCCAAGCAAAGAGTGACTGGTTAACGGATTTAGAGCTTAGTAGGCGGCCGGCGGGGTGTAAACAGGTGGGCGGTTTTTCACATATTTCAGCGCCTAACCCGCCACCCCGTATTTGCGGCGATAAGTCAGTACCGGCTTCAGGAATTCCTCGTACTCGCTTGATTCTTCTAGCATATCTACGAGATCCTCGAGCTTGACGATGCTCACGACCGGGATCTTGAGCGCCTGCTCGAGCTCCTGGACGGCGGAGCGGCTGTCCTGGCCGACCTCCTGGCGGTCGAGCGAGATGACCAGCCCGGCGACCTCCGCGCCGGCGCCGCGGATGATCTGCAGCGATTCGCGGACCGCGGTGCCGGCGGTGACGACGTCGTCGACGATCAGCACCCGCCCGTTCAGCGGCGCGCCGACGACGCTGCCGCCCTCGCCGTGACTCTTCGCTTCCTTGCGGTTGTAGGCGTACGGCACATCGAGATCGTGATGTTCGGCGAGCGCCGCGGCGGCCAGCGTCACCAGCGGAATGCCCTTGTAGGCGGGTCCGAACAGCATGTCGAATTCGAGTTCCGACTCGGCGATCGCCGAGGCGTAATAGCGCCCGAGTTTGGCGGCGGCGTAACCGGAACAAAATAGTCCGGCGTTGAAAAAATACGGGCTGACGCGTCCGGACTTCAATGTGAATTCACCGAATCGAAGCACGTCGAGTTCCAGCGCCAGTTCGATGAATTCCCTCTTGTAAGCGCGCATGCTGTTGGACTTGAACGTGGCTTCGGTATGATGGCCCGCCTCGATGCCGGTATCGGTCGACGAAGCGGGTGGTGAGTATGACACAGCACCCTGTCGATTTCCGTACCCGCGCTGTGACCGGACCGTTGTTCGGTCGACTGCTTTTGACGCAAAAGGAAACGACGTGTTTCGCGTGATATCTCTCAATGCGAACGGCATTCGTGCTGCGGCGCGCAAAGGTTTTTTCGACTGGCTCGAGAAGCAGTCGGCCGACGTCGTCTGCATCCAGGAAACGAAAGCGCAGGAACACCAGCTCACGGACCAGTGCTTTCGTCCCGCCGGCTATCACTGCTACTACGAGGATGCGGTCAGGAAGGGCTACAGCGGCGTCGCGATCTACACGCGACACGAACCGGACGAGGTCGTGCGCGGCTTCGGCATGCCGGAGTTCGACGACGAGGGCCGCTACATAGAAGCGAGGCTCGGCAACGTCAACGTCGTATCCGTCTACCTGCCGTCCGGATCGTCGAGCGACGAGCGGCAGGAAGCGAAGTACCGTTTTCTCGACGGCTTTACGCCGCATCTCGACAAGCTGCGCGAAGCGGGCAACGAGTACATCCTTTGCGGAGACTGGAACATCGCGCACAAGGAAATCGACCTCAGGAACTGGAAGCAGAACCGCAAGAACTCGGGCTTCCTGCCGGAGGAGCGGGCGTGGATGGACGAGCTGTTCGGCCCGCGGCAATGGGTCGACGCGTTTCGCACGGTCAATCCCGAACCCGACCAGTACACGTGGTGGTCGAATCGCGGCCGCGCGTGGGACAATAACGTCGGGTGGCGCATCGACTACCACGTCGTATCGCCGGGCCTTAAGGACAGGATCATCGCCACCGACATCTACAAGGCCGAGCGCTTCTCGGATCATGCGCCGCTGACGCTGGACTACGACCTGTGAGCGACGCGGCGCCCGCGGCTGCCGGGACCGGGCGCGACTGGCGCTACTACCTGCAGCGGCCGGTCGTCGTCATCTTCTTCCTGGGCTTCTCCGCCGGGCTGCCGTTCCCGCTCGTGTACTCGACCCTCACCGGCTGGCTCGAGGATGCAGATATCCAGCGCAGCACGATCAGCACGTTCGCGTGGCTCGGTTTCGCCTACAGCTTCAAGTTCGCGTGGTCGCCGCTCGTCGACGCGATGTCGCTGCCGCTCCTGACACGCTGGCTCGGCCGGCGCCGCGCATGGCTGCTGACATCGCAGGTGGCGCTGGCCTTGAGCCTGTACGCGATGTCGACGATGGATCCGGCGATGGAGATGGTCGTGTTCGCGACCGTTGCGATCGCGGTGGCGTTCCTGTCCGCCACGCAGGACATCGTCATCGATGCTTACCGCATCGAGTCGGCGGAGCAGGATCTGCAGGGCGTGCTGGCCGCGTCCTACCAGTACGGCTACCGCGTCGCGGTACTCGTGGCAATGGCCGGCGCGTTCTACATCGCCGACTTCGGCTCCTGGGAAATGGCGTACAAGGCAATGGCCGCGTGCATGCTGGTAGGCATTGTCACCACGTTGCTGTGTCATGAGCCCGAGACCGGCATTCGCATTACCCAGGAACTGGCCGGCAATTTCGTCGAGCAGGCCGGGCAGTGGTTGTACGTGGCTGTCGTCGAGCCGTTTCTCGATTTCATCGAGCGCTACGGCGTGTGGGCGCTGCCGCTGCTCGCGTTCATCGCGTCCTATCATGTCAGCGATCGCATCCTCGGTATTCTTGCCAACCCGTTCTACCTCGATATCGGCTACACGAAGTCGGAAGTGGCGACGGTCGCTAAGCTGTACGGATTCTGGATCTCACTGCTCGGCACGGGCGCCGGAGCGGTCGCGATCATTCGCTTCGGCCTTTATCGCTGCATCGTCGCGGCGCCGGTGTTCGTCGTCAGTACGAACCTGTTTTTTGTCGCAATCGCGATGTCGGGTCCGCAACTCGAACTCCTGGCGCTGACGATCAGTTTCGACAACTTCGCGGCGGGATTCGGCTCGACCGTGATGATCGCGTTCCTGTCGAGCCTCGTTAACCTGAAGTTCACCGCCACCCAATACGCGCTGCTGAGCTCGATCAGCACGTTTTTCGGCAAGCTGTTCGCCGGCTATTCCGGCGACGTGCAGGAAGTCGTGGGCTGGGTGAACTTCTTCTACTACGCGGCGGCGACCGGGCTGCCCGCGATCCTGCTCGCAGTCGTGGTTTCGCGCCGCCAGCAGGATCAGGAACCGGGCGGATGACGGACACAGTGCTCGCCGAGATCCGGGTTGCCGCGCTCGATGAGCTCAAGGACCCGGACAGCCGCGAGTTCCGCATCGGCGAAGGCGACTGGCCGTTCCGCGGTTTCATCGTCAGGAAGGGCGACCGCGTCTACGCCTACCAGAACTTCTGCATGCACGTCGGCCACCCGCTGAACTGGCAGCCGGACCGGTTCCTGACCGAGGACGGCTCGCAGATTATCTGCGCATCGCACGGGGCGATCTACGAGATCGAGACGGGTGAGTGCGTCGGAGGCCCGTGTCCGGGGAAAAAACTGCGGCCGGTGGCCGTCGAGATCCGCGACGGCGACGTCATCGTCACCGGTCCGACGGGGATGTAGCTGAAAGGCGTGGTCGAGTCGGGTCTATTCGACCTTGTCCAGGAATTCGAGCGGATCGTGATAGCCGGACGGGAGTTCGCCTTCGTCGTCACCGACGTAGTCCTCCGGATCCATATCGACTGAACCTGACCAATCCTCCGGCGCGCTGACCTGTTCGATCAGCAGCTTTGACCAGGTCTCCATGTCGATCTCGTCGATCGTGCCATCGAAAAATTGCAGCTCGACGGTGTTGTCGTTTTCGTCGAAAGCGACGACCTCGAAAAGCTGTCCGTTCGGGCGGCGATACCAGCGGCCAATGGCCGGCTCGGGGACGATCATGTGCTTATCCTCGGCTAACGAACCTCGCTGTCATTTTTCCCTTCTTCTTTTCCAAACCATAGCAGATTTCCCCGCCACCGACCGAAAATCGAAATCGCGTCTTCAGGTGCGCACGAAACACCAGTCGCGTATGCGATGACCCTTCTTTAATCCGCGCGCTTCAAATTTCGTTCGCGGCCGATCGAGTGGCGCATCGCCTTCGTGATCGCGAACAGTTTCCCTCGTAAAATCCGTCGCTTGCGCCATGACCTCGTCGATGTGTTCCGCATATCCCGGCCAGTCCGTGGCGATGTAGAACCGGCCACCCGGGCGCAGCTTCGCTGCAATGGCAGCGACGAAGTCGGGCTGCACGATACGTCGGTTGTGATGTGGCTTCTTCGGAGACGTTGCCGTGAAAAGTAGATGGACGCGTGCACGGCTCGAATCTGGAATATGGTGCGTCAGCACCTCGACCGCGTCGTGATTGATGATGCGGAGGTTCGTAACGCCGGCGTCGCGTGCCCTGAGCAGACAATGGCCGACGCCGGGTTCGTGTACCTCGATGCCGAGAAAATCGAGATGCGGATTTTCCGCTGCCGCCGCAACCAGCGTATCTCCGTTGCCGAAACCGATTTCAAGAACGCGATCGGCCGCACGGCCGAAGACCGAGTCGAGATCGACAGGTTGCGTGCCGTACTCTATGCCGAACGCCGGCCACAGCTCCGTCATCGCCCGCTGCTGCGCAGGCGTCTGCCGCCCGGACCGACGCACGAAGCTTCGTACCGCGCGTCGTTTCGTGTGAGCGTCGGCCATGCCCGATTCTACGTGTTCCCGCCGTGAATCGTCGTTCAGCGGCGCGCCGTTGCGGCGCCGGCGATAGCCGCGAAGAGCAATATCCAGCCGGGCCAGGTGGTCGGTGACAGGACGACGACCAGCGTCCCGGCAACGAAGCCGGACGCCGCGAGCGTCAGCAGCCATCGCTGGCGTCGCTGCGCGGCCAGCTCCCTGCGCAGGGCCTCGAGGTCGGGCGAACGCGTCGTGACCGTCAGCGTGCCGTGCGACAGCTGCTCGGAAAGCTGGCGCACGACGCCCGGCAGTTCACGCAAGGCTTCGCGAATCTGCGGCAGGTCTTCCCGCAGTTGCTTCAGCGCCGCACGTGGCCCCACCTGCTCGCTCATCCATTCACGCAGTATCGGGTGCGCGGTTTTCCACAGGTCGAGCTGCGGGTAGAGCTGCCGGCCCAGGCCCTCGATGTTGAACAGCGTCTTCTGCAGCAGGATCAGCTGCGGCTGGATTTCCATGTTGAAACGGCGTGCGGTCTCGAACAGGCGGATCATCACCTGCGCGAAGGAAATCTCCGACAGCGGCTTGTTGAAGATCGGCTCGCAAACGGAACGTACCGCCGCTTCGAGTTCGTCGATGCGCGTTTCCGCCGGCACCCATCCGGAGTCGATGTGCAGTTTTGCGATGCGATGGTAGTCACGATCGAAAAACGCAAGGAAATTGCCCGCCAGGTATTTCTGGTCGGTCGGCGACAAGGTGCCGACGATGCCGAAATCGACCGCTGCGTAACGCGGCTTGTCCGGGTCTTCGACGGTGACGAATATGTTTCCCGGGTGCATGTCGGCATGGAAGAAGTTGTGGCGGAATACCTGGGTGAAGAATATCTCCACGCCATTCTCGGCCAGGACCTGGATATTGGTGCCCGCCTTGCGTAGCGCATCCATGTCGCTGATCGGGATACCGTAGATGCGTTCCTGGACCAGCACCTCGGGCCGGCAATAGTCCCAGTACACTTCCGGGACGTACAGCATGTCGGAGCCTTCGAAGTTGCGCTTCAGCTGCGCCGTGTTGGCACCTTCGCGCATCAGGTCAAGCTCATCGATGACGGTCTTTTCGTATTCGGCGACGACCTCCAGCGGGCGCAGGCGTTTCGACAGTGACCAGTAGCGATCGGCAAGTCCGGCCAGCAGGAACAGCACCTCGAGGTCGCGCTCGATCAGCCCGCGGACGCCGGGCCGCAGCAGCTTGACGATCACTTCCTTGCCGTCCGCAAGCGCCGCAGTGTGGACCTGCGCGATCGAAGCGGCGGCAAACGGCTCGCGATCGAAACGTGAGAACACCTCGTTGACGGAGCGGCCGTAGGCCTTGTCGAGGATGCCGATGGCAACGCCGGCATCGAAGGGCGGCACGCGGTCCTGCAGCTGTGCAAGCTCGTCGGCAATATCCGGCGGCAGCAGGTCGCGCCGCGTCGACACCGCCTGGCCGAACTTGACGAAAATCGGGCCCAGTTCGATCAGCGCCAGTCGAATCCGTTTGCCGAGCGGTTCGGACAGGTCTTTCGCGCGCGGGAACAGGTAAAAGACGTAGCGCAGCGGGCGGAGAAAATGCGTCGCCGTGATGATGTCGTCGAGCCCGTGCCGCACCAGCACGCGCTGAATCGTGATCAGCCGCTTGAACGTGCGCCAGCGCCACATCGCCTAGGGGCCGTCCTTCGGTTGCCGTGACTCCGCCAACCGGATCCTCGCCTCGAGGCGTGCGACGTCGTCCGTAAGCGTATCGAGGCGGGTCCTCACCGAACGCATTTCGTCGTGCCGCGGCACGACGCGGCGTTCCTCGGTCAGGTACTCGGCGACGTTTTGCGCCAGCGTTTCGCTGCCGGCACGGCCCCAGGCGGCGATGGCGCGCGCGAGCTCGCCAAGCCGGTGCGCCGGCGCGTCGCCGATCGCGCCGGCCAGCGTTTCCTCGGGATCAGGCGTTGCGAGCCGCAGGAGCTTGCGAAACCGGTCGGCGAGCACTGCGTCGCCGCTGATGTCGACCTCGCCGCTGCGGACCAGCGATTCGCCGGCGGACCCGGCAAGCCGCGCCAGGGCGATGGGATTGCCGGTGACCACGACATCCGGTGCATCGGGGACGTCCTCGCCCAGCAACAACTCGCCATCGACGATGTGCATGGCGATCGCAAGACCGGTGTTGCGCACACGAACGGCAATGACCGAGCCCTCGAGCTCCGCCACGAGTTCGCGCGCCGGCGTCTTTTGCTGCACCACGCGATTCAGCAGGTCCGCAACGGGGCGCAGCAGGTTGGCGACGAAGGTCACGGTTCAGTCCCTGTAGCCAACGTGCAGCGCGACGATGCCGCCGGCAAGGTTGTGGTAGTGGCAGCGCGCAAAGCCGGCCGCGAGCATCATGTCACGCAGCGTATCCTGGTCCGGGTGCATGCGGATCGACTCTGCAAGGTAGCGATAGCTGTCGCGATCTTTCGCGACGATCCTGCCCATCGCCGGCAGTACCTTGAATGAATACAGGTCGTAGGCGGGCTTCAGGAATTCCGCCGGCTTCGAGAACTCCAGAACAAGAACTTTGCCGCCGGCATTGGTGACGCGCCGGATCGAGCGCAACGCGGCGTCCTTGTCGGTGACGTTGCGCAGGCCGAATGCCATCGTCACGCAGTCGAAGGTTTCGTCCGCAAACGGCAGGTTTTCTGCGTCGACCTGCGCAATCGACAGGTTGCCGGCAACGCCCGCGTCGACCAGTCGCCGCCGGCCGACTTCGAGCATGTTGCGGTTGATGTCGGCAAGCACCACGCGCCCGCTCGAGCCGACCTGCCGCGCGAAGACTTTCGCCAGGTCGCCGGTGCCGCCGGCGAGATCGAGCACGCGCTGGCCGCGCCGGACGTCTGCATGCTGGATCGTGTTGCTCTTCCAAAGGCTGTGCAGGCCGCCCGACCTACGGTCGTTCATCAGGTCGTAGCGGGACGCGACCGAGTCGAAAACGCCGCGCACCTTTTTCGCCTTGTCGGCCTTTGCGACCGACTGGAAACCGAAATGTGTGCTGTCGTTTTCCACGTTTTTGTTATTGGGCGTTCAGGCGGGCTGTCGAGGATACCCTGCGGCCTGTAGCCGGTCGAGGTAGTTGCGCCAGCGCTCGTCGTGGTCGGCGCCGAGTTCGTAAAGATAGTCCCAGGTATACAGCCCGGTGTCGTGACCGTCATCGAAAACCAGCCGCAGCGCATAGTGACCGACAGGCTCGATCGACGTAATCGTCACGTTCTCTTTTCCCTTCTGCAGCGTCTCCTGGCCAGGACCGTGCCCCTTGACTTCGGCGGACGGCGAATAGACGCGCAGGTACTCGAACGGCAGCGCGAACTCGGCGCCGTCGTCGAACGCGACGACGAGCCGCCGCGATTTTTTCTGCAGACGGATCTCGGTGGGCTGGTGGTTCACCGCGATTACCTTAAAGAATGTAGCGACTCAGGTCCTCGTCCCTGGACAGTTCGGTCAGGTGTTCGTCCACGTAGCCTGCATCGACGCGTATCTTCGCGCCGCTTTTTTCCGACGCTTCGAAGGAAATCGACTCGAGCAGTCGTTCCATGACCGTGTGAAGGCGCCGCGCACCGATGTTCTCCGTGTTCTCGTTGACGTGGAACGCCACTTCGGCGAGGCGCTTCACGCCGCTCTCGGTAAATTCGAGATCGACATCCTCGGTCGCGATCAGGGCCCGGTACTGCGCTGTCAAAGAGGCATCCGTCTCGGTCAGGATGCGCACGAAATCCCCGGTCGTCAGCGACTTCAGCTCGACCCGGATCGGGAACCGGCCCTGCAGTTCCGGAATCAGGTCGGACGGTTTGGAGACGTGGAATGCGCCGGACGCAATAAAAAGAATATGGTCGGTGCGCACCATGCCGTAGCGGGTGTTGATGGTGGAGCCTTCGACCAGCGGAAGCAGGTCGCGCTGCACGCCTTCGCGGGATACGTCGGCACCGGCCGTCTCCCCGCGCCGGGCGACCTTGTCGAGCTCGTCGATGAACACGATGCCGTGCTGTTCCACCGCTTCGAGCGCCCGCGACTTGATCTCTTCCTCGTCGAGCATCTTCGCCGCTTCCTCGTCGGTGAGCAGCTTTAGTGCTTCGCGGATCTTCAGCTTTTTCGTTTTCTGCCGGTTGCCGGACAGGTTCTGGAACATGCCCTGCAGCTGGCTGGTCATTTCCTCCATGCCCGGCGGCGCCATGATCTCGACGCCGATCGGCATCGCCGCCACGTCGATCTCTATTTCACGCTCGTCCAGCCTGCGCTCGCGAAGCATCTTGCGGAATTTCTGGCGGGTATCGCCGTCGCGCGGCTCGCTGTCCGCGTCCTGGGTAAAGCCGATGCCCTTCGGTGCGGGCGGCAGCAGCGCGTCCAGGATGCGCTCCTCGGCGGCATCCTCGGCACGATGGCTGACCTTGGCCATTTCCTCCTCGCGCGTCATCTTCACCGCGACGTCCATCAGGTCGCGAATGATGCTGTCGACCTCGCGGCCGACGTAGCCGACCTCGGTGAACTTCGTCGCCTCGACCTTGATGAACGGCGCTTTCGCGAGCCGGGCCAGGCGCCGCGATATCTCGGTCTTGCCGACGCCGGTCGGGCCGATCATCAGGATGTTCTTTGGCGTGATCTCGCTGCGCAGCGGTTCGTCCACCTGCACGCGACGCCAGCGATTGCGCAGCGCGATGGCGACGGCGCGCTTCGCGTCGTCCTGGCCGATGATGTGCTTGTCCAGTTCCTGGACGATCTCGCGGGGCGTCATCTGCGACATGGGATTTCCTGGTGCCGGCCTAGACCGGCAGTTCCTCGATCGTGATGTTCCGGTTCGTGTAAACGCAGATGTCACCGGCGATCTCGAGCGCGCGCTCGGCGATCTCCCGTGCACCGAGTTCGGTGTTCTGCATCAGCGCCAGCGCGGCGGCCTGCGCGTACGGCCCGCCGGAACCGATGGCCATCAGGTCGTGTTCGGGTTCGATCACGTCGCCGGTTCCGGAAACAATGAAGGACTTCTCCTCGTCGGCGACACACAGCAACGCCTCGAGGCGCCGCAGCCGCCGGTCGGTGCGCCAGTCCTTGGCCAGCTCGATTGCGGCGCGAGTCAGGTTGCCGTACTGCTCGAGCTTGGCCTCGAACAGCTCGAACAAAGTGAACGCATCCGCGGTGCCGCCCGCGAAGCCGGCGATGACGCGCCCGCCAGCCAGCCGCCGCACCTTGCGCGCGTTGCCCTTCATGACCGTGTTGCCCATGCTGACCTGGCCGTCGCCGGCGATGGCCACCTTGCCGTCGCGGCGCACCGAGACGATCGTCGTGCCTCGAAACTGTTCCATGCCTGATTTCCTGCTGCTCGTGGGGCGTTGCGGCGGCGGTGTTTCGCGTTCGGGCGAGCGCCTTGCGGGCTGCCCGTCTTGTTGGTGTTGCCGCCCTGGCCGGGGCTACGACTCCTCTTTGCGCCGGGCCCTCGGATGGGTCCGATCGTATATCTGGGCCAGGTGCTGGAAGTCAAGGTGGGTATAGACCTGTGTGGTCGAGATGTTCGCGTGACCCAAAAGCTCCTGCACGCCGCGCAGGTCATGGCTCGATTCGAGCAGGTGGGTCGCGAAGGAATGGCGGAAAAGATGCGGGTAGACCTTGGTGTCTATCCCCTGGCGGCGCGCCCAGTGATCAACCCGGGCCTGCACCGAGCGCGGTTTCAGCCGCGTGCCGCGGGCGCTGACGAACAACGCCTTCTCTTCGGCACCGGCAAGCTCGGCCCGGGCCTTCAGCCACGCCGCGAGGGCCTCGCGCGCATAGCGGCCGACCGGGACCACGCGCTCCTTCTGCCCCTTGCCGGTCACCCGCACCGTGGCATCGGCCAGGTCGACGTCGCCGAGATCCAGGCCGGTCAGCTCCGAGAGCCGCAGGCCGCAGGAGTACAAAAGCTCCAGGATGGCGCGGTCGCGCGCGACGAAGGCGCCGTCGCCGCGGATATCGAGCAGCCTCGCCATGCGATCGGCGTCGAGATTCCCCGGCAGCCGCTTCGCTGCCTTCGGCGCGCTGATCGAGTCGACCGGGTTCCTGCGCACGTGGCGCTCGCGCAGCAGGTAGCGGAAAAACGTCCGCGCCGCCGACAGGCGTCGCTGAATGCTCCGCGGTGACAGGCCGCGGCGAAAGGCGGCTGCCGAGAAGTCGCGTATGTGCTCGCTGTCCAGCCCGGCCCAGCCGTCGATGTCGTGCCGCTCGCAATAGTCGGCGAGTGCGGACAGGTCGCGCCGGTAGTGCCTGCAGGTCAGCGGCGACAGCCGCCGTTCGTACTCGAGGTGACGCAGGAACTTGTCGATCCAGGCTGTTTCGGTATCGATCACAGCCGTGGTTCTGTCAGTGGCGTTTCAGCGCCGCGGCAATCATTTCGCCCAGGCGGGTCAGGAAGTCGATGCTCATGGCCGGATTGAAGCGCTTGCTGTCCACGCTGCCAATGGCCAGAAAGCCGAGGTCCGCCCGTTCGCCCAGCGGCACCAGTGCCGCCGAGCCGACCTCGTCGGTCGCGGCACCGAACAGGAAGTCGCGCTGCGCGTCGCGCACCTGCCCGCAGCGGGCGCTGCTGCCCTTCAGAAACGTGTCGAACGCCTTCAGGCGCTCGTCATCGCGCTCGATCGGCAGAAAGAAGCGCCCGACGTTGACGTCGGCAAATACCGCTGGGTCGCCGAACAGCACCAGTATCGACTGGTCTGCGTCGAAATCCGTGCGCAGCGACTTTTCGATTGCCGTCAGCGTGTCCTTCAGGCTGTCGGCGCCGAGCATCGCCAGGGTGAGGCGATGCAGCTTGTCGTTCAGCGCGTCATTCGCGCGCGCCGCACGCAGGAGTTCCTTCAGCTTGCGCTCGAGCCGCAGGTCTTTCTGCCGCAGCAGCGAGACCTGCCGCTCGACGAGCGACACGGCGCTGCCGCTCTGGTGCGGCAGGCGCAACGCGCCGAGCAGGTCCGGGTGTCGCTCGAAGAAATCGGGGTTGTCCGCCAGGAAATCGTGAACGGCATCCTCACTCAGGCCGTCGTCCACGTAGTCCGCTTTACGCTGCGTGCTCATTGGTTGCTCTTACCCTCGCAAAGTGTGTCGTTACGTGACGACCGACCCGCGGCGGAAGCTTAGCACGCGCGGCGGGGCCGGCGACCGCCCGACGCCTGCCGCCGTTTTGCGACATTTGTCGTGGATGGACATTTCCTGCCTGCGACGGTAGTTTACATAAACTCAAAAACCTACAAAAAATCCAACCCTTAAGGATCCCCGATGCGCCACATCATGGTCATGAACGCCAAGGGCGGCTGTGGCAAAAGCACCCTTGCGACGAATATTGCCGCTTACTACGCCGATGCCGGCTACGCTGTCGCGCTGGCCGATTACGATCCGCAGCGCTCGAGCCTGGACTGGCTCGACCGGCGTCCCGACAACCGGCCGGAAATCGTGCCCGTCGTCGGCTACGAGGACGGCATGCGGCACGTGCCGCGCAGCGCCGACATGGTGGTCATCGACGCCCCGGCGCGCTCGCACGGCCCGGAGCTGACCCAGCTCGTCAAGCACGCCGAAACGATCGTCGTGCCGGTGCTGCCATCGACCATCGACATCCAGGCCTCCGACCGCTTCATCAAGGAGCTCAAGAATGTCGGCAAAATCGAGCGCAAGCAGGCCAAGATCGGCGTCGTCGCGAACCGCGTCCGCGAGTACACGCTGATCTTCGAGGAGCTGGACGAGTACCTGACCAAGGTCCGCGTGCCGTACCTCGCCGCGCTGCGCGAGGCGCAGAACTACGTGCGTGCCTACACGCGCGGGCTCGGCATTCACGAGCTGCCCGAGTATCTAGCGTGGCCGGACTGGGAGCAGTGGGATCCGCTGATCGAGTGGATCGACTCGAAGCGCAGCCAGCCGTAACTTCAAGCCGGCGGCCGACCCGCAACATTGCTGCATCTACCCGCCCAGGCGGGCGAGGCAGCGTGCCTCTCCAATCGTAGGGGCTCGCCCCAGCGAGCGACATTCCTACTCCCGTCGTTGCGAGGACTGCGAGGAACGTAGTGACGAAGCAGGACGAAGCAATCTATGTGTGTTGAGTTCGGAGCCGCAGCGACCCCGGGCAATTGCTCCTCACTCGAAAAGCCCTTGACTCGC
>CALKYK010000204.1 GCA_938003715.1 uncultured Gammaproteobacteria bacterium | reverse complement strand
TGACCGCGCCGACGCGCACCGCGCCGGCCGACAGCGGGCAGATCACGCGGCCCGCGCCGGCTCAGCAGGCACCCGCACAGCCGCCGGCCCCGGTGCAGCAGCCGCCGGTGCAGTCGACGCCCAGCCAGCCGGCTCCCGCGCAGCCGCCCGCGCCTGCACCGCAGGTTGCGCAGCCGCAACCCGCCGAGCCGCAATCGTTCGACCAGACGCCGGGCGGCGACCTGGTCGTACAGCGGGGCGAAACGCTTTGGGGTATTGCATCGCGCGTGCGTCCGGACTCTCGCCTGACGATGAACCAGACGATGCTGGCGATCTTCGAGGCGAACCCGCAGGCATTTGCCGGCAACATCAACGTGCTGCGTGCCGGTGCCGCGCTGCGCATTCCGAGCGCCGACGAGATATTCCGCATCAGCCGCGGTGATGCGCTGGTCGAAGTGCAGCGCCAGCATGCGAGCTGGGGTGGGGCCGCAGTCGTTACACCGTCGTTGCCGGACATCGACACGCAGCCCAGCCTGACGCTTGTTCCGCCCGACGACGAGGACGAGCTTCCGGTCGACGACGTCACCGACGCGGCGGCGACCGACGATACTGCGATCGACGACGACTTCGTCGAGGACACGTTCGTCGATCCGGTCGAACAGCGCATTTCCGAACTCGAAACGCTGCTCAACGACCAGGATGCGATCCTGTCGATTCCGAACAACGAACTCGAAGCGCTGCGCCGCGAGCTCGCCGAACTGCGCGGCGAGGAGTTCATTCCCGACGATACCGCAGACGACGCGCTGGACGAGGACGTCGACGATGTCTTCGTCGACGAAGACGCGGACGCCGTCGCCGTGGACGACGTCAGCGCGGACGACACCGGCATCGAGGACATTGCCGATGCCGCAATCGAACCGCCGATCGAGGCACCCGCACCGGCAGTCGTGCGCACGAGCCGCCACGAGCCGCGGCTGGTCGACACGACACTCGGCTCCCTCACCAACTTCTGGGTCATCATCGGCGCTGCCCTGGCCGCGGCTGTGCTGGTGCTCGTCTGGTTCATGCGCCGCGGCGGCGACGCCGCCGACGAGGACATTACCGGCGTCTGGGATGCGCTCGACGCGGACGAGATCGATACCGATGCCGACTCCGTCGCCTCCACGGAACGCCTGCGTGCGCTCGCGCGCGACGACGACACGTCGATCGTCGTCGTCGAGCAGGAGGCCGGCGAGCCGACCGGCACCATGGAGACGATTGAGGCGCCGACACCACCGACACCACCGACCACACCGGCAGAATCGCCGGCCCCGGCGGCCGATGCCACGACCGAAATGCCGGCCCCGGACCCACTGTCCGACACCGATACGAACAAGGCGCTGGAGGAGACTTTCTCGAGCGAAGCGGCGATCAACCTCGACCAGTCCGATCCGGTCGCCGAGGCCGACTTCCACATGGCCTACGGGCTCTACGACCAGGCAGCCGACCTGATCAACGGCGCGCTGGCCAGCGATCCGGATCGACAGGACCTGCTGGCCAAGCTTGCCGAAATCTATTTCGTCTGGGGCAACCGGGACGCGTTCATCGATGCGGCCGGGCGCATGAAGGCGCAGGTGGGCGACGGACCCGAATGGGACAAGATCGTGATCATGGGGCAGCAGATTGCCGCCGATCACGAGCTGTTTTCGGGCGTCAGCGCAGAGGGGGCGACGAAGGCGGTCGACCTGTCCTTCGAGGGTGGTCTCGACGAGCCGGGCGCGCTGGACATGGATTTCGCCGCCGGCGGTCCGGATGGCGCAGTCAGCGACGTCATCGACCTGGGCGCCGACGTTGACGGCGATGGTGACACCGGACAGGTGCCGATCGCCCCGGCGTCCGAGCACGAGATCGATTTCGCGCTGGACGACGAAGAGCCCGATCTCGAAGCGTCGGTGACGCAGGAGATGCCTTCGCGTGGTGGAGACGACGACGCGACTGCGGAAATGCCGACTGCGGGTGACGACATCTTCGACATCGGTGCCGGGGAGGAAACCGCGGAAACGCCGACGATCGAACAGCAGTTCGACAGTCTCGAACCGACCGGCGAGATGCCCACGATCGAGACGCCGGTGGAGGACGTTGGACGGGCCGGCGATGCGACTGCGGAAATCGAGCTGGACGACCTGGGCCTCGATCTCGACGGCCTCGACGAGGTTGGCGTTGCCACCGACGTCGGCGAGGACGGGCAGCTGCCCGACATCGACGACCTCGAGGATACGACCGAAAGCAAGACGCTCGAGATTCCGGAAGACCTGGACCCGACCGGCAAAAACCTCGCTGTCGACGAAGGGGACGCGCTCGCGGCGACCGGCAAGAATCTCGAACTCGGAGACGACGACACAGACGTCGGTATCGATACCAGCCTGCTCGATGCCACAGGCCAGACTCAGATTCTCACCGAGGACATGGCGGTCGAAACGGCGAGCGATATCGGCGCCACCATCGGCGACGATGAAAAGACCATGCTCGCATCCCTCGACGATGACGACGAGCCGACGGCGGCGCTGTCCGATGACGCGGAGACGATGCTCGCGTCACTCGACGATGATGACGACGGCGAGTTTGACTACGCCAAGACCGAGGCGCTGCCGAAGGACATGTTCAGCTCCGACATGTCCAACGACGATACCGGCGAGATGCCCGGGCTGGGTGCCGGAAGCACCGACCTGGATCTCGATCTCGACGACCTCACCGCGGCGCTCAAAGTCAGCGAAATCGGCGATACCGTGAATCGCCCGCGCGACGATGCCACGGTCGAACAGCCGCGGCTCAAGCCAGGCGATCCCTCGGACTCCGCGGCCACGCAGTCGCTGGCGCCGGAAGACGTCTCGGGCGACCTGCACGAGGCCCGCACGATGACCGAGGTCGGCACCAAGCTCGACCTGGCCCGCGCCTATGTCGACATGGGCGATCCCGGCGGCGCCCGAAGCATTCTCGAAGAGGTGCTGGACGAGGGTGACGACGCGCAGAAACAGCAGGCACGGCAGCTCCTGGATTCGCTGCCCGGCTGATTGACCGGGCCCGTCCGGGCCTTCGATCGCGACAAGCCACGATGCGTCTCGCGTTAGGCCTCGAATACGACGGCACGGCCTACGTCGGCTGGCAGCGCCAGCGCCACGGCCTTGGCGTGCAGGCCGTCGTCGAAGCGGCCATCGCCAGCGTCGCGGACGAATCTGTCGACGTCGTGTGCGCAGGTCGTACGGACGCCGGCGTGCATGCCAGCGGCCAGGTCGCGCATTTCGATACGGCGGCCGCACGCCCGATGCGAGGCTGGCTGCTCGGCATCAATTCCAACCTGCCCGACGACGTCAACGCGACCTGGGTGCACGCGGTGGACGACGAATTTCACGCCAGGTTTTCTGCAACTTCCCGCACTTATCACTACCGGATCCTGAACCGCCTGGTGCGCTCGGCGCTGCACCGGCACCGAGCCTGGTGGGTACACCAACCGCTGGACGTGGCGGCCATGCAGGATGCCGCGACGCTGCTGCTCGGCGAGCACGATTTCTCCGCGTTCCGCGCCGCTGGCTGCCAGGCCTCCACGCCGGTGCGCGAGATTACCGCGTTGAACATCATGCGTGACGGCGACTGGCTGACGATTTCGGTGACGGCGAACGCGTTCCTGCAGCACATGGTGCGCAACCTGGCCGGCGTGCTGGTCGCCATCGGTGCCGGCGAAGAGCCGGTGGGCTGGGTCCGCGAAGTGCTGGAGTCGCATGACCGTACCCGGGGAGGCGTCGCCGCGCCGCCGCACGGGCTGACGCTGGCCAGCGTGTCCTACCCGGAGCATTTCGGCCTGCCGCAGGCGTCGGTCGGGTCCCGACCCGGCAACGCCTGAACGCCGTGCGCGACCGGTCTTCGAGTTTCGATTATGATGCAACGCTATGAGCTGGTTTGAGAAATTGATGCCGTCGCGCATCAGCACCGAGAAGCGCACGCGCTCGGTGCCGCAGGGCGTGTGGATGAAATGTCCGGAGTGCGACGAGCAGCTGTACCGAAAGGAAGTCGAGCGCAA